>CAZLDC010000095.1:0-3533 GCA_964558385.1 uncultured Gammaproteobacteria bacterium | reverse complement strand
CGCTTTCCAATATATTTTTCTTGCCCCCCTCAGCACTTTATTTTCATTTTTTTCACATCAATAAACCAGGCCGGTACGGCATTATAGTAAAGAGGCGTCTCACAGCGGTAACAAAACGGGTAAGAATGGACGGATTTCTCCGCGCGAAGCAGAAGATCGCGGTCGATAAGATCCTGCACAATCCATTCTTCCGCTTTTTTGAAAAATATTCCCTTGAGTGGCTGCACAAAATCCAGATATCTGCCCTGGTCGTCGAGCATAGGGATACAGGGCAAATCGAGCGTTTGGGCAAACGCGTAATCATCTTCTCCGTAGATAGCTGCGGTATGTACGACTCCCGTCCCCTCCTCGAGTGATACGAAGTCTCCGGCTCCCACATAAAAAGCTTTTTTACTTGCCTCGCCATCAGGCGGGCCACCAACCGGCAGATATGGGTAAAGCGGCTCATATTCCCGCCCCACGAGATGCTCGCCGGTCGTCTTTTCGATAATTTTTACTTCCCAATTTTCCTCACCCGTAACCACGGCAACCCTCTTTTCGGCGACCCAAATGAATTTATCTCCGACGGAAACTTTCACGTATGTTGCTTTTGGATCTACCGCAAGACCAACGTTGCCGATAAGCGTCCATGGTGTCGTCGTCCAGGCAACGAAATAGTCACTCGGCGTGTCTTTGATGCGGAACATAACAAATACAGAGTGGTCCTCCACATCTTTATAGCTATTATCCATGGCGATTTCAAAATTGGATAAGGGGGTCGCGCACCGGGGACAATAGAGGATCACCCGTTTGCCTTCGTACACGAGACCTTTGTCGCAAAGAGTCTTATACGCCCACCAGACGGATTCCATGTACGACAGATCCATGGTCTTGTACGAATGGGAAAAATCCACCCACCGGCCGATCCTGCGGATAATTTTCTCCCATTCCTTATCAAACCGTAGGATTGCTGCCCGGCACGCCGCGTTAAATTTATCTATGCCCAACTCCTCTATCCCCTTTTTCCCGCCTTTGAGCTCAAGCTCTTTCTCGATCATGTTTTCAATGGGAACCCCATGACAATCCCATCCCCATACGCGGTCCACGCGAAAGCCCTTCATCGTCCAGTACCGCGGGATCGCGTCTTTGATAACCGAGGTCAGGATATGGCCGTAATGCGGGAGTCCCGTGGCAAACGGTGGCCCGTCATAAAAGACATAGCGCTTATTTTCCGGCCGCATCTGGACGGATTTTTCAAACGCGTGGGTTTGGTCCCAGTAAGCGAGCACCTCATGCTCGAGTTTGGCAAGGTCCACTTTTTCCTGAGGATTATTGATCTTGAGTGAGGTCATACTGTACGTATCATACAAAAAAGCGCTTCCATTTGCCAATTACGGAAACAAAGACTACTTATTTAACCAGCACGTACTTGGCAGATAAGGAGTACTAATTTATCTTATAGAGTCTTGATGCTCCAACTGAGGTTGTAAGAGTTATGCTTCCACTCTTTTCCATGTTACCCACCGCTTCAAGCCAATGATCGTTTGTTTCGAGGATTTGCGTGAGCCACTGATCAGGTCGAGTATCGACCACAAGATATTCTGCCTGTTTATCAAAATCCAGCCACCAACAGCTCGTTTGACCGCATAGTTTATCAGCAAAATCATGCACTCTGGGCCACACAAGGAAAATCTTATTCCTGTGAGACAAATGCGGTACGAAATTTTGCTGTGTCGCGACAGCGGCATCGTTTGGGACAAGGGCGATGAGCTCCCGACTATCCCTCATCCATTGCGCTTCCCTCCAATACTCAGCTTTCACTAACTTATTGAGGGGTAAATGCCAAACATATTGAAAGAGTACTGTCATTCCAACCATTAACAAGACCATCAAACCTTCAAAGCCAAGCTTTGATCTTCTAAAGCTTGGCTTTAATGCATTGAGGATTTCAAAGCCTGGCTTTGATTGTATATAGCGCGTATGAACCTTCTTTATAAAATGCCTTGCAATCATCAATACGTCCAAAGTTCCCAGAGTCAAAAACACCCCTAATATCGCCCGGTGATGTTTATACGGCGTCCACATCTGGACGAAATGATCGCCGGTCGTAAAGTATTGGGCAAGATCAGCAGCAACCGCAATCATGGTCCCCGGCGAAAATAGCGGAAAAAATGAAAATGATGCAAAGCTCCACCACCAGACCTGCAGCTTTTCCGGATGATCGAAAAATCGAGTAACCAACACCAATGGATGTAATGGAATTTCCGGCAAATACTCAAACCCAACGGGAGAAAATAGCACAATGACTTGTGATGCAATCAGGCTGTACAAAATGCCTACGATGATAAAAATCACGGAAACTTTTCTGAACTTCTGACGGAACATATATATGAATCCCAATCCGGCAAGCGCGAGCCCCATGTTCTCCTGCGTCAGAAGCAGGAGTGGTACCGACACCATCAACCACCGGGTTTTCCCGGATTCCAAAAAATACGCAATCCACGCGAGTAACCCGACTCCAATAACCACCGGATGGAAATCAAAATATACGAGGTACTGGATACCATAAAACAGACTGTAGACGACAGCAAAACACATTGCTATTACTTCATTCTTCCTGTCATCCTCGGGCTTGACCCGAGGATCCAGTTTTGTATTTCTCAGTCTTACGAATGCAATCTTATAAATCGCCAACGCCGAGAAACTTATCCAAAACGCCTGAAACACAAGGAGCATGCGTGCGTCACTCCATAGCCAAAAAAGCGGCGCGAGAAGCGGCAAGGTCAACGTGAGGTGGTCGCCAAGAATAAATCTGTCCTTTATCGTGTTATACGGCCACTGGAAATTGGCATACTGCCACACCGCCTGATCATATATCCCGAGATCAAATCCTCCGGACTGGAAATTATTATGCCGTACAATCGAAAGCGTGCTATAGGTAATGGATAAACCAACAATCCAAACAAATAATAACTTCAGAATCCTACGACTTCGAAACATGATAATAAAAAGTATATATGAAGAGATCAAAAAAAATACCAATATTAATAGGATGCTATAAAAACGACCAGTTCTCCTTGCTCCATTAATGATTGAGCCAACATGTAATCGCTTGTGTATCCTTGATTGCTCAAAAATCCTTCATCTAAACGCGTTTGAACATGAGCTATGTGAGGTGGTGCATCTGTTCCTTTTGGGAATCCCACAAAAACATAACCATCGCCAAGTAAAGCTTCTATTTCTCCGATTGAAGTAACAATTATAGATCTAACTCCACTACTGTGCCCTGCGCAACGTAATAATTGATCTAGATTCGCAGTTTCTCTTTGAACATCCAAAGGTAAATTACCTTGAGCTTCTAGATGCGAAAACCTAAGTCCAGCAAGAGTGCCGTAATCACCACCAACAGCCGAAGTCACAGCTTGTACCATACAATCTTTTCCTTCTATTTGATGAGTCATACAGTAAATGTTAACTCCTCTGTCTCAAAAATGCGGGGATGTCGAATTCGTCCTCCTCCGGAGGCAGGTCGTCGGCAGGAAAAACCGATGAAG
>CAZLDC010000094.1:2808-3536 GCA_964558385.1 uncultured Gammaproteobacteria bacterium | reverse complement strand
GGGTTGTCCCACGCGTTTTGAATATTTCATCAAGGGACCGTGCCGGGTCAGCGGGAAAACATGAAACGTCAGGTACTCATTGACAAATCATCCGGTGATCTCGCCGCACCCAATCAAACGGATAACGTTGAAATGCAGGAACATCAGGTCCTCTCTGACGGCATTTCCACCTACTGCCTGGACTGCCCGCACCCCGACGGCAGAATTACAATCATCAAATAAACAAATCTACAAATAAATAAGTCAATATAAGTTTATTGAGCGATACAGTTGATTCGACATCATCTGATTCATTTGCAGATTTGTATATTTGTCGGATTTGTAGATTTTCCTTCTTGTTTTAAGCCCATAGTCTGTGGTATAACGCGTCCAGTATGCCGCCCCGTCCCAAAAGATCAAAAAAGTCTGTGCCTGCGCCGTCCCGTGCGGTTCTTTTTTTTCTTGCTATCGTCTATCTGCTCACGGCGGTAGGCGATGCTGTTGTCATAGGATTCGGATGGACAAAACATCTTTTTTCTTTAGCCTATAAAAAATTTTCCCATCTTTGGAATACCAAAAAAAATGCAATGTCCAACGCCTGGCTGCATATGCGCACGGCGCTCAGTCTGCAAAAATTTATACTTCGCGAGTACCTTCACAAGCGCACTCAAACCCTCTCCGTTGCGCCGACCATACAGCTCGTGCTTGCGAAGTTTTCGCACCGGCCACGAAGGGGACGACCCACACGT
>CAZLDC010000094.1:0-2798 GCA_964558385.1 uncultured Gammaproteobacteria bacterium | reverse complement strand
TCAAACATTGCCCTGGCCACGTCAAATGTGGCACGCAAATTTCTCTCTCCCGCAATTCGTCGGACTGCATCCGGTCATTGTTTTTTTTCTGGGATCACTCTCGACGATCATTTTTGTCGCCATTCCACTGGCTGCTTACTTATGGCTCCGGGCCCTTCCCAACCCATCCATGCTCACTGTCCGGGACATCGACGTAACGACAAAAGTATTTGATCGTAATGGAGCGCTCCTTTATGAAATTTATGCCGATCAAAACCGGACTCCTTTGTCGCTTGCCCAAATTCCCAAACATGTCGTCCAGGCAACAATTGCTATAGAGGATAAAAACTTCTACTCCCACCAGGGGTTCTCCCTTTCCGGCATTACCCGTGCGGCGCGCGAAACACTTTTTCACGGTCGTGTTCAGGGGGGCTCTACTATCACGCAGCAGCTTATCAAATCCGCGCTCCTCACACCCCAGGTCACGATTTCGCGCAAGATCAAAGAGGTCATCCTCGCGTTTTGGGCAGAACGGCTGTACAGTAAAAATCAAATTTTAGAAATGTATCTCAATCAAGTACCCTACGGAGGCACGGCTTGGGGCATCGAATCGGCTGCTCAAACGTACTTCGGTAAATCCGCCAAAGATCTCTCTCTTGCGGAAGCCGCGCTTCTTGCGGGACTTCCGGCCGCACCGAGTGAATATTCTCCATTTGGTACGCATGTAGACCGCGCGTTTTCCCGTCAGGGAGAGGTGCTCCGCCGGATGGTAGAAGACCGTTATATCAGTGAGGATCAAGCCAAAGAAGCACTTTCTCAGGAAATCCGGTTTGCCAAACCCCGGATCGGCATCCGTGCTCCTCATTTTGTCATGTATATAAAAGAAATATTAGAAAGGCGGTACGGCCCGAGACTTATGGAGCGCGGCGGACTACGGATACAAACATCTCTGGATCTTTCCATCCAGGAACGTGTTGAAGAAATTGTTCATTCAAACATCACAAAACTCGCGTCCCTTCGTGTCGGCAACGGTGCGGCAATCGTGACCGATCCAAGAACCGGAGAGATACTCGCGATGGTGGGAAGCCGCGATTATTTTGATACTGCACGAGAAGGGAACGTCAACGTGACGGTAGCACTCCGGCAGCCGGGCTCATCGATAAAAGTCGTCACCTACGCGGCGGCGATGGAAAAGAATTTTACGGCCGCATCAATCCTTGACGATAGTCCGGTCGTGTATCCTCAGGTCGGGGGAGCGCCATACGCGCCCGTCAACTATGACGGAAAATTCCACGGATTTGTGCCGCTGCGGTATGCGCTGGGCAACTCCTATAACATCCCGGCGATCCGGACAATTGCCGCGGTCGGGATCCCGGCGGTCATCGAAAAAGGCCGCGCCATGGGCATCACGTCGTGGATCGATGAAAACCGGTATGGGCTCGCACTCACCTTAGGTGGTGGTGAGGTCACAATGCTTGATATGGCGAAAGTATTCGGAACGCTTGCCAACCGCGGGGTTACCGTCGACCTTCTGCCTATTACTCAAGTCAGCGACTACACCGGAAGAATTCTCGAACAAAACAAACCCCGGTCAAACGCTAATGCAGTCAGACCGGAAGTTGCGTGGATACTTTCAAATATCTTGAGCGACAATAATGCGCGAACTGCGGCATTTGGCCCCAATTCTCTCCTGGTTATTCCCGGAAAAACCGTCAGCGTAAACACAGGAACAAGTAACGACAAACGCGACAACTGGACGATCGGCTATACGCCGTCCTACGTGACGACTGTGTGGGTCGGAAACAACAATAATGCCCCCATGGATCCGTATTTGTCCTCAGGCGTCACCGGAGCGGCTCCCATCTGGCACGATATCATGACGGATATTCTCAAAGACCGGCCTGATGAAGTGACCCCGCGACCGGAGAACGTCATCGCTATCCCCTGCTACTATGGCAGGCCGGAGTATTTTGTCACCGGCACACAACCCGCAAGCGGCCAATGCGCGCCGATCCCCACGCCGCGCCCCAGCGAAAGCCCGACCCCAACACCGTAAAGAATAAATGAATAATGAAATAAACAAATAATAGAATAAACTAATGGATGTAATTCCATTATTCCTTATTCAATTATTGAAATTCGATTCGTTTATTCGGTCACAACGACCGTCCCCGTGTCTCCCGCCTGAACGTGATTATGGTATTTCCACGTTCCGACTTTTGAGAACGTATATGTGTATGTCCCCCCTCCTGCGACACTTTTGAGTTGATCAAACCCCGGCAGGAGCTGATGCGTCGGATGGAGAGCCGATGCGACCCACATACCCGCAGATCCTTTATTCGTCCATGTCACGGAGCTTCCCTGTTTGACGGTGATGCTTTTGGGAACGAATCCCTCCGCGCTATACGACACGGTCACTGCACCACCTTTTTCCATGGATGCACCATCGATAGAACCGGTGGTCGTATTTTCAGATCCCATGGCAGCGGTCGGCTCCAACACTGGAGTGGAAGAGACAATCGGATTTGGTTCTTTATTCATGAGGTCCGCTGAAGGCGTATTTCCTTTGAGGAAATACCATCCCGCACCGACCCCAACGAGAAGAACGAGTAACCCTACGACTAATTTGTTATTCATTTTTTATTCACCACCCTTCGTTAGAAACAGTTTCTGATCCGCCAATTAGCGGAGAAGAATTACTGTTTCTTACGTCCTCCCAAGATCGCTCCGTGAGCCGTCTACGAATAGTAGTGAAAAGGCGAACGGATAAATATCCCCGCCCTTACGGGACGGGGTTTTTAAGACAGTTCAACTCCCAA
>CAZLDC010000093.1:0-3578 GCA_964558385.1 uncultured Gammaproteobacteria bacterium | reverse complement strand
GAGCATTACGGGAAGGTAAAGGAGTTGCGGGATAATATTGGATAGGAGAATTTAGGAGGAATGAGGAGAGCGTAGGAGGACGAGAGCGGGATGAATGAAGTGGAAAATTCCCGGCTTGCAATCAGTGAGGGAATGGTCGTATCGTAGAGAGAGATCATGAAAAAAACAGCAACGAAGAAGTTAGCCGCCAGTCAAACCCTCGAGCCCATATATCAGACGTGGGGGTGGATACTTCTCGTTTGGAGCCTGTACCGGTATTTCCTCAAGATGCCGGAGGTGTTTGATGAGTTTGTCGCCAAGCCACTTGTGTTTGTCGCGCCCGTTCTTTGGTACGTGTACAAGAAAGAAAAACGGACGATGGAAAGCCTGGGAGTGACGACCAAAAACCTCTTCATGAGCCTCTATGTGGGACTCGGGTTTGGGTTTCTGTTTGCCCTCGAGGGGATAGCGGCCAATGCCATCAAATACGGGAAGATCCAGATCAATCCCATTGCGGCCTTTGAGCAGTATGGGATGATGACGCTCCTCATCCTGAGTGTGGCGACCGCCATAAGCGAAGAGATCCTTAACCGCGGGTTTCTGTTTGGCCGGATCATGGAGCACACGAAGAATTTACCGAAGGCGGCATTGTTGTCAACGCTTCTTTTTGTCCTGCTTCATGTGCCGATCCTTGTAACGTCGCTTCACCTGCAGGGCACGATGCTCATCCTCTTTTTCCTCACGGATTTCATCCTGGGGATGGCCAATAGTTTGCTCTACTACAACACGAAATCGCTTCTTGCCCCCATCCTCGTTCATGTCTTCTGGAACATGACCGTGGCGTTATACCTTTAGACTTTTGAGGAGGGTGTCCAGTTGGGCGAGGGCGTCTTCTTCGGAGGTAAACTCGAGTGTTCCTTTGATATTAGGGCTTCCCAGAACCATGCGGGTGATGCGTTTCCCTTTTTCGTACAAGAGATACACCGGGATGTTGTGCTTTTTGGCGTATTCGATTTCCTGTCCGGTACCTGTCGTGGGCTCCCCGAGGTAGACGATCATCAGATCGCTTTTAGCAAGCTCCCGGATATCCGTTTCATAGACGATTTGGGGCGAGACATCAGGATTGAGCTCAGGATCCGTCCCATTGAGGAACGCCCAATAATGGTCAAATCCGTTCTGCTCTGCTACGTCTGCCATGCGGCGATAAAACGCTTTCGTTTGGTCTTTATGGGTCAGATCCGTGAGTGGTCCGGCGAAGAAGATGCGCATAATGGTTAGTTCGTTAGTTGGTTACTTCGTATACGAATGTAAGAAGAATATTATACACCATCAATCTCATGATATACTCTTTCGTATGTTGTGGTGGAAAGTGGGGATTGGTATCGCGATTGTTGGAGTCCTGGGATGGGTAGGGTGGACGGTGACACGTCCCGTGCCGGGGACGAAGATGGTTGATCAAGGCCGGGAGCATGTGTCACCGGAGGAGGTTGCGAAATTTACTTACAACAGCAATCCACCGACGAGCGGACCGCATCTGCCGACGTGGGTGAAGGGGGGAGTCTTTGACCGGGCGCAGAGCGAGGGAGAGCTCATTCATAGTTTGGAGCATGGATACGTGGTGATTAATTATAATTGTAATGTGCACCTAACCTCAATTTTCAATTTTCAATTTTCAATTTTCAATCAATTTGTAATTTTTAATTTGAAAAAAGTTTCCGCACATGAAGAGGGGGGAGAAGGGAGTCCGTCGGCTGAGTTTGTTGATCCAACAATCGCAACAGGAAGCGCGGTGAATGAAACGGATGGGTGTAAGACGCTCGTCAGGAATTTGACGGAACTTGCCAATAAGAAAAAATTGTGGAAACTTGCCGTCGTTCCCCGGCCGAATTTAGAAACGACGATCGCTCTTACGGCGTGGAATTATACTGATAAGTTTGACACGTTCGACGCAGGCAGGATTGAGCGCTTCATTGACTACCATCGCGACCAGGGACCGGAGAAGACGATGGAGTGATAAGCAATAAAAGCAAGACCAACAACACGAGCATGACCAGCAGTAAACGAAGCACCAGTAAAAAAATTAGAGATCAACTTTTTTATCAAGTGTCTGGAGATGAAGAAGGGGATTTAAGTTGTTGAGGCGATCTGTTATTTCTGATACATCTGTTTGAGAATCCGCATGAAGAGCACTCAGTAATTCCCTCATCACTTTGGAGTATTCACTTCGGGGATCGAATGTATCAAGTTGTTCGATCGCAAAAGGGTCAGATGCATAGGTTTTTCTCAATTCATCTATTTTCGCATTTCTTGCGCTTGATCCTCCATCCCAGTGATCAGGAGGAATATTGAGCTGATTGAAATCCTTAATTGATAGTCCGTGAGAAATGGATTGTTCTTCTGACATGGTTACTCAAATATTAGTTTAGAGAGAGCAGGCTTGTCAAGCCTATAGTGGTATCTTGAGAGGAAAAAATTAGGCTAGGGAGAGGCCTTGGACACGGGAGAAATGCTTTTTGTTCCCTGTGACGAGCGTGAGATTATGCTCGAGGGCAGTCGCCGCGATGAGAAGATCAAAATCTTCGATGAGCGCTCCATGTTTGGATAGAGCCGCTTTGATGCGCGCATATCGAATGATGATTGGTTCAGTGATATCTATGATTGAGATGTGAAAATCAGATTGGAACACAGAAATCGCCTCGCTTGTCTTTTTTGGGTTGTTTGATCGTTCAGCACCGTAGAGAAGCTCCCCCAATGTGACGATGCTCACTGCAAATGTCTGATCCGGTGTAGTAATAATTTCTGATGTTCCTCTCAAGTGATAGATAATACGGTCAGTATCCAGAAGATGAGTCATATCTTGAGAAATTTTTTTCTGCTGCGTCGGTCGGCTATTACGTCAGGAAAGTCCGGAACGGCCCCAAACGATTTGATGGATAGAGGGGAGACAGATAATGCTTCGGGATGCATACGGACGATGACTTTGCCTGCCCGTTCAACAAGGGCGACCTTTTTCTCGTAGTAGACGCGATTGAGGATGTCAGAAGCGTTTTTACGAAGTTCGGTAGCGGTGACGGTAAAAGTGTTCATATAATGTATTATAATATACAAAATGTACAAAATAGTCAAGTGGCAGGGTATTGCAAAGGTGGTATACTTGGGTGTAGAGTAGTAAATCTTAAAGGGGGACTTTCATATGGCAGATGTGGTGATAACAGACGCGAATTTTGACAGCGAAGTGCTCAAAGCCAAGGAGCCGGTGCTGGTGGACTTTTGGGCCGTGTGGTGCGGACCCTGCCAGATGCAGGGGCCGATTGTGGAGGAAGTCGCCAAAACCATGGCGGGGAAGGCAAAAGTAGGGAAGCTCAACGTCGATGAAAATCCTCAGGTAGCCCAGAAATACGGGATTATGAGCATCCCGACGCTCATGGTGTTTAAGGACGGCATGGTCGTCAAACAGTTCATCGGAGTGCAGAGCAAGGAAACGCTGTTGGGGGAACTCAATAAGCTCATTAACTAATCTACAAATAAACAAATCTGCAAATCTACCAATAAATAATTGACACAGATCTTTATACCCTGCCCTTTAGGGCAGGGTGAAA
>CAZLDC010000092.1:0-3586 GCA_964558385.1 uncultured Gammaproteobacteria bacterium | reverse complement strand
ATCCAGAAAGGGACGCCTTGCTTTGCCATTGGAGCCAATGATGAGACGAAGCTTGAGCTTCTCTCAAGTGCCGCTCAGCTCAAAGCCCGTGGGGGGAGGATCATCGGCGTTGCGCCCTACGCATCGCTCGAGTTTGATATCCATATTGCTACACCGGATGCAGGGGCGCTCACGATCATCCCTAATGTCATCGTCGGACAATTATTGGGATATTATTTAGGAATTGGCCGAGGTACTGACCCGGACAAGCCGAGGAATCTGGCCAAAAGCGTGACGGTGAAGTGACGTCGTAATCGACGTCATCCTGGAGTCCCGCCGTTAGCGGGACGATAGGATCATCTTGAGTTTCCATCGAGGCGTGCTTCCCTTGCCTCTCCAGAATGATCCTAAACAATACTTTCGTACAAATCTTTCCACGTCGGGTTGAACGAGTTTATCATCGTTACCTTCTTTCTTCTGACTAAGTTTTTTATCTGTTTTTCTCTGGCGATAGCATGCAGAGGATCATCAAGGAGTTCATAATACACAAGGTGGTCGCGTGATATTTTTGAGTAAAGCCTCCTATATTTCCTTCTCTATGTTCTGATACTCTTCGAATAAGGTTATTGGTGACACCGGTATAAAGGACTGTGTGGTACTGGTTGGTGATGATGTAGACGGCAAATTGTTTGTTCATGCCATTTGTCACCCTGGAGCGAAGCGATAGGGTCTCAAAAGGGATTCTATCGGCCTTCGGCCTCCAGAATGACTGCCTTGCAGCATTCAGATCCTATCACTCGCGCTTCGCGCTCGCTCCAGGATGACTACTAAAGTGCTTTGTTTGCAGCGGGATCCTGACTGAATTGATCGACCTGTCCGGTCTTAATTGCGTATTCTGCCCGTTGCAGCTCACTTCCTATGTATATTAAATGGCTAGGTAATGTCAAATAGTCGCCGATATTAACCATCGCGATATAGATCTCCATTGCCGTCCTTCCCCGCCATTCTTTGAGAAGCAAGCCGCCGTTGGGGGCATAGAGTTTGACGACGATTTCATAGGAGGTTGTTTTCGGGGGTTTTGTCGCATATTTAGTGGGTCTTCCTACTCCGTTTTCCTTCACCTCTTCAATTTCGATCGTGATATTGCCCCGCAGATCTTCCTCAAACATCTGCCGGCTCGTGTATCCCAGTTCCTTTTCATAATTCTCGGCAATGATTTTTTCGACTAATGCATAGTCGTCACTGTAGATATGGGCGCTATGGGTAATCATGACGAATGCTCCCATGAGATAGCCGGTTTCGTCCGCGATCATTTTTTGGAGTTTGCGGAGTGAAAAAACATTGCGCGGCCATCCGTGGACCATATCCTGACTGCGGAAGTGGGTGGTCGCGAACAACTTTCCGTCCTGGATAGAAAAAACAACTTGAGTGAGGCAAGGCGTGTCGCCTTTGTTTACCTGATTCCAGTCTTCGGCGACGTTAGCCGTGAAGGCGATCATTTTTTTACTAAAAGGGCGAGTTTTGATGAGCCCAATGATGTTGGCAATTTGATCAACGCCGTCGTGAGCGCGGAGCCGCTGGCCATAGGTATAGGCAATGCCGGGGATTTGTTTGGCGGAGAGCACCTGCGGGTAGTAGGTGTCGAGATCCTTTTGAGTAAAAGGGAAAAAGTGTGGTAGATAGGGTTTGTCCGGATCTTCGTCATAGACGACTGCCATGACGTTGAGGAGCTCTTTGAGCTCATTTTCCTGGGTGTAGCGGGTTGTTTTATTGCGGCCGTAGCGGAGGATATTTTGGAGGATTTTGAGCCACGTTTGGGCAGCTGATTGCCCGTGGATCCGGAATCCTATTTGTTCGCTCGGATACGTAAAGGGCTTCGGACGGGAAGTAGGAAAGATCTTCGGTTCGGAAAATGGTATCTTCGGTACGTTTCCTAAGGTACTTACGTGACTTACAAGATCAGAGACTGGTTTGCCACGGAGGTTTACGACTTCCACGGATTTTCGGAAAAGATCTATCGCGTCTTTTGTGATCTCTTTTTCGATCTGGCCTTTCTTTTCATCTCCGATGATGTAGTGGTCATCATCCACGCCGTTTTGCATGAGGGCGATGAGTGCCTGACCGCTGCGGGAGAGGTCGGCGCCCCACAGGACGATTTTGCGCAAATGCGGATTTGCGTAGACGTTCCTTATCATTGCGCTGATCCCAGCCGATGAGTATAAGTTCCCGATGGCGCAGTAATTCGTGTCTTTAAGGAGGTCTGCAACCACCTGTCGCTCGGTCCACATGATGGCAACACCCACCGGACTCGTGGGGTCTTTGACTGCAAGGACGTTTTTATAGAGAATGGGCCAATCCATACGCTTCGCGTAATTATCCAATTTCCAATATTACCAATAATCAAATACTACCAATGAAACCCTACGATAGCTCCTTCGTTAGTTTGTGACCGAACACTTCTGACGAAGTAACGAACTAACTTGTTTTACGATCTAACGCTCTTGGGCAATCTTACTTGCTTCCGGTTTGTTTTGGCCAACGTATTTGGCAGACTTTTTTTTGTCATACGGGACGTCGGCGGGACTTGAGAGTTCTTCAAAGGTGAGCGCGCAGATACGCATACCCGGATAGAGGGCAACCGGCATGCGACCAAGGTTGCCGAGCTCCATGACTATCATGCCATGCCATCCGGGATCAAAGACTGATGCGGTCGAGTGGACGACGATACCCAATCGTCCGAGGCTTGACCTGCCCTCGAGACGCGCAAGAAGATCATCGGGTAGGGAGAGCGTTTCCATGGTGGTCGCGAGGACAAAATCACCGGGTTGGAGCATAAACGGCTCATTGGATTTGACAATCACGTCTTTCATCATGGTAGCGGTAAGGGTGGTGTTTTTGGGATCAATGAACGCAAATTTGCTGTGGTCAAAAATACGGAACTGCCGTCCGAGCCGAAGGTCTATAGAGCAGGATCCCAGTTGGACCGAAAGATCAGGTTTAGGGGTAATCGTGATACGTTTGGCTTTAATGGCAATTTTGATGTCGTGATCGGATAAAATCATACCCGGTAGTAGAATTTCGATAAAAGCAAATATAACTATTTACTGATATCGACATGTTCGTTAATCACCATTATGTCTAGCCCGGGAGCATATCTATTTTTGTTTTTGAAAAATAGATCGAAATTTCACAACCGGGCATGTGGCGTGAGTATAGCAAAAACACTATAATAATTTCTATGCCCGCAATAATTCTCTCTGTTGTTGCTGTAGTATTATTTGTCTTCAATGTATTTGTATCTCGTCCGGTAGAGCACCCCACGACAGAGGATTCCAGACTATCGTTTGGGGATTTCATCTCTCCTACGCCAACGGTGACGATGACGCCGACTGCGACACTCTCCCCTTCCCCGACAAACATACCAAAACCCCGCGATCCGGGATCTGAAACAATAGAGTGTATCGGACCTGACGGTGTGCATTTTAAGACTTCACAAAAAGCCTGTGACGACCTGAATAATTTTTGGAAAAATCCTAATGCAACCCCCATCCCTACGGGCGGATTACGACGGGAAAAAGTGGATGAGCATACGACGATCACCTGGCTT
>CAZLDC010000091.1:663-3596 GCA_964558385.1 uncultured Gammaproteobacteria bacterium | reverse complement strand
TAAAGGCTCGTAAATATACGCTTTCAATTGGTCTATGGTCGTTGTTTTTATCTCGTCAATATTCTGAAACATTTTCAGGTCATGCGTTGGCAACAAAAAATCCTTATCCAATAGTTTCCTCGCCATCTCAGTAATGGAAAAAAGATCAAACACCGGATGTACCGTTGCCGGCTTGAGAGATTCAAATGACGATCGGATAAGCTCTGTTGCACGAATGAATGATGTTTCATTAAGCACAGTCCGGTACTCCTGCAATTTATTGCTCCCTGCTTTATAGGGCGTCACGCCATATTCCTCTATCTCAGGGTGGGTGAGAAAAAACGCAAAATTCTGTCCCAAAGGTTGCGTCGGTTGTAAATAGACACTCAACAAGCTATCTCCTCCAACCTCATCGGAAATCTCCTTTGCGATAATCCCTCCTGCCTCATCGTAGTACCTCTCCCTCGGTGGACCAAACTTCATGTCAAACAGCAGTCCCGTCGCTATGGCATCCAGTGCGTACTGGAATTTCTTTTTGCGCTCTTCGGCTAATCTATTGACGAGGACTGTCTTTGATAAATACGGCTCGATTTTTTCAAACACCGCTGGGTTTTCTGCCGCTTTATCCACTTGCCTGCGTATGGTTTTATATTCAGGAGAGGCAAATATATCACTCATTAAGCGGATTTTTATCGGAAGATCATAGACAGTACTCATGGTATCTAATAATTTTCTTCGCCGTTTAACCGACGCGATAATCGCATCCTGTTTCTCTTGTGCTGAATCGTTTAAAATCGACGCAACGTCCGCTATCACCACGGTTGCTTCTGTTGGTGTTCCGATGGATTCCAGATATTGTTGCAGGAGGCTTATAAAGAAATAATACTTGAGGCTATCCACCGGCATGCCAAACTCATCGACCGTCTCCCCATAGAAAATCCGCACGGGCTGGCTCCCGGTCTTTGCCACTAAGGACTTCAAATGTTTGGAGTCAAATCCAAGCGTCCCACGCACAAGCCCGCTCCCTTCCACAAAGCGTTGTAATTCTTCAAGCTGTTTTATTTTTGTTTTCATATTTTTTTATTGGTGGGAGGAGTCGGACTCGAACCGACACACTCCGTTCTGGAAACGGAGGTTCTACCAATTAAACTATCCACCCAATTTCTTCATATTTCCAAAATGACTATTCCCACCCAAATCCATCATCCGACTGTATAAACACTAATCCCCGTTCAGCTCGTACACTACAACATCCATAATCCCCCGGTTTTGTATCGTCACAGGTCTTCGGTTTTTTCGGGTTGGCATATGCTCTACACAACCCATCTTCTCCGAGATGTCCACACGCGCCATCCATGTCATACGCGCTCTTGCCATCTGGCGGAGCCGCCAGATGGCAAGAATAATCCCATAACCCCACTGATCCACGTTTCTTCCGCAGCCTTGTTCCCCCTTCCACCATAAATCTGTATTCCTCGTCGGTTAATCGGAGCTGCACATCCCGACAACACTCGGAGCATCGAGCTTGTATGCATGCATTACCGAGCACCTGTAATTCAATTTCCATATAATTTGTATTCGCCAGTTATCGTTATTCATAATTTTTTCCACAAATGGTACGTTGCTTCGCTTCTCACCATTGATGGTTAGTAAACTCACAAATATGAATTTCTTCGTTAACTAACCATCAAAAAAACTCGTCGTCATTCACCCTTCTACTTCACTCGGGGTAAATCACCCAGGCAAAAGAAAGATGAACAAGGACGAATTTTTACACTCGTGGTACCACCTTGGTTCGTCGTTTCGCCCATAAAAA
Organism: uncultured Gammaproteobacteria bacterium; assembly: GCA_964558385.1. Classification (GTDB taxonomy): domain Bacteria; phylum Patescibacteriota; class Microgenomatia; order UBA10105; family UBA927; genus CAZLDC01. Next base: position 1,801 of record CAZLDC010000091.1, on the reverse strand, counting down.
AATCCCGTCGAAACGGGATCATGAATAAAGGCGAAAAAACCTTCTTACATGCTCCGCTTAATGCGACACATGGTGCTTTATTTTTTACCCCGCGTAGCGTTATGCGAAGTGGGGTTACGGTCAAGCTTCCGGATAAAACATCTCTTGCGAGTAGCTTTATCAGCGTTTGATATTTCTATCAAGCGACAGAGTCCCAATCAACTCCATCAACGCTTTTATTCAACTTTCAAAGACTATACCACACCGCCTCTTGACATGTCAAATTGTATGTACTAACATAGTTAGTACATATGCAGACTACAACCATTTCCCAACTTGGAAATAGTAATGCCGTCATTGTTCCCTCTCCCATCATGCAGGAAGCAAAGTGGCGCCGCGGCCAAAAAATGACGATCGACTATGTGTCCCAAGCGGGAGGAGTATTCATTCGTCCGGCTACAAAAACTTCATCCTCGCGATCCCAACAGGAATTTCAAACATGGCTTGACGGGTTCCTCCAGGAGGATGGCGCACTTCTCGACCAACTCGCCTAACCCACAAACATGACGCTGTTTCTTGATATTGAAGAGGTTTACCGTATCCACGAAGCGATCATAGAGCGCGCTGGTACAAAAGCGGGTGTTCGAGATTTCTCGCTCCTGCACTCTGCAGTAGAGCGATGTAAAGCAACATTTAACGGGCAATCTCTCTACCCTACGCTCTTTTCCATGGCAGCGGCGCTCCTCCAATCACTCTGCATGAATCACCCGTTTACTGATGGCAACAAGAGAACGGCGTGGGCTTCCACCAAACGGTTTCTCTGGATAAATGATTATCATCTCAAGGCAAAGCCTCATGAGGGAGCAACATTCATGGTTCGCGTCGACAACGAGAAACCGGATCTCAAAGAAATTTCCTTCTGGATTAAAACTCATTGCTCAAAACGCTAAAATAGTTATATGAAATCTGTATCTGATCTAATCGAAAAGGCAAACATACTCATGGAGCGTAATCACTATAACGAAGCAGAACCTCTCCTTCTTGTTGCCATCAAGCATGATGCAAAAAATCCGGAGGCTTTCTACTTGTTGGGTGAAGTGTACTGCAAGCAACAACGGTTTAAAGAATCCATACACATGCTTCGTCAAGCAGATATATT
>CAZLDC010000091.1:0-653 GCA_964558385.1 uncultured Gammaproteobacteria bacterium | reverse complement strand
GCTGTTTATGAACGGGAACATAGCAGATGGCCGCACGTCTATGACGATAGCATTCAAAAGCAATCCTGATGACATCCGATTGCTTTGCGACCTGACGGTACTGGAAATGCAAGCTCATGATTATCCCAAAGCCCGGGAATATGCACGTACCGCTATGAACTTGAAACCAAATGACGAGATGGTTTTGGAAGTAAATACCGTTCTCGACCATATGTACCAACTCAAAAAATCCATACCAAACAAACACTAAACAACTATTTCCTCGTCCACCGTTAATCTTTAGCCCTGCGTGTCATGAGTTTCATCGAGGGGAGGGCAATCGCAGAACACCCTTACGTCATAAATCCAGTACACAAAAAAACGGACGCATCATTTGCGTCCGTTTTACTCTTGTTGCGGGGCTGGGAGTCGCACCCAGCCTAGAAGATTATGCACATGTTTCTCCCATTACTGAGAGTGTCGGACTATATCTTTCCCGCTAAGCGGGATTCGGCGTATAGTCTCTACGGATTTCCGCCAACCGACGGACCTTTCCTCGGTATTACCCTTCAATATTGAGTGGGGCTTCACCGATATAGCCAAATTCTACTCTGAGATATTTCTCTGAGCAGCCCATAATCGAGCCTTCTGTGCAACTGTACACTACCCCGCGG
>CAZLDC010000090.1:0-3754 GCA_964558385.1 uncultured Gammaproteobacteria bacterium | reverse complement strand
CTTCTTCATGTAGACGACGTCACACCCCGTCCCGCCTGCCGCAAAGTCAACGGTCGTACTACACGGGCAGTTGCCGGTGCCGGATGCCCCGCATCCTTTGATGATGTTATACAAAGGTCCGCCGGAATCTGCCGGGTACTTTGTGTAATCATTATAGTAAAGCCGGAGCGCACGGCTGAGCTGTTGAGCTTCTGATTTCTTTTTCGTATCGCTCGCCCGCTGCCGCGCGCCCAGGAAGTTGGGTACCGCGAAGGCGAGGATCGTCGCGATGATCGCGATGACCATGAGTAATTCTATCAACGTAAACCCTGATACTCCTGACGTTCTGTTATCCATAGGTCGTTTACCCTCACGTACAATAATCTACAAATCTGCAAATGGCAAATCTACAAATAAATAATTCAATGAAAAAATGTATAGATACTTCCATTCATTTCATCATTGATCTTCATTGTGTCATTCATCTATGTATTGGTAGATTTGTAGATTTGTATATTTGTAGATTCCATTCATACCTCTCTCAATCCGTCGTCATGAGCGTGTGTCCCTGGCTCGCGTCGTCCAGGCCCAGATTCGGACTTGCGATGCCGTGATTGCACTTTTTATTGCCCGTCATGCACACCGTCCCCACGTAATAATAGATGTTGTTGGATCCATCCCGTTTAAGATCAATGTCCTGTGTATTTTCGAGTCTCGAATACAACTGATACCCCTTGCCCGCCCCAAAGGCATCGTAATAATAATTATATGTCCCTACGGGGTCGTCGGGAAGGACCACCATATAGACCGTATTGCTCGCGTCTTTCATGACACTGCCCCAGGTGCAGAGCTGATTGTCGCCGGTGCTGCATCCCATGATGTTTCCGGCGTTGTCATCGGCCGGATAGCGCCCTTTGTCATTAAAGTACAACTCGAGAGCCGAGGCGATCTGGCGCATGTCACTTTTCCGTCTGGCGTCGCGGGACTTCATCTGGACACTCTTGTAGCTCGTAAGCCCGACCGTGATGAGGATCCCAAGGATCGCCATGACGACGAGGAGTTCCATCAACGTAAAACCGGAGGACAACTTCAAAATTAAAACTTTAAACTTTAAACTTTTGATATGCATATATTCAGTGGGTAGTTTTTTCATTTTAAAGTTTTAATTTGAAAGTTTAAAGTAGTCATCATCTCAAACACCGATTCGCCGGAATCCCGCATGCGTTGTTGCAGTTGCTTGCAGCATACGTCACCGGACAGCCGGAGCCCAGCGGATCGCCGTAGGAATTGCAAATGCCGTTGGGGTCGCAGGCATACTGCCCGGGCTGCGGGGTGCTCCCAGAAGTCGGTGTAGGCGTATATCCGGGATTAAACGTGGGATCGGCAACCGTCGTCCCGGAGGAAATGCCGTAGTTAAACCCCGCGCCAAAGCCGCAGCCCGTCACGCCGTTGCAGCCCATGCGGCTGATGTCCGCGTCGCTCGTGTCCCGCAGACTCGTGAACACCCGGAAACCTTTGCACAGGTTCGCGTCATCGACAGGCACATATTTATACGGCAGGCGGCTCACCGGATCGCAGGGAATTTTAGGCAGATACGGCTGCAGCTGTGGCCCGTCGCAATTGCTTAAAATAGTCGCCGCCGGGTAGCAGCCTTTGTCATTGTAGTACTCCTCAAACGCCCGCTTGATATCGCTTAAATGTTTTTTCCGCAGTGCATCCCACCCGCGGTCGATCTGCACGCGCCAGTTGATAAAAATGACGGCGAGGATGAGGCCTACGATCGACACGGCGATCATGAGCTCGACGAGGGTGAAGCCGTGGGATTCTTTTTCCTTCATACATTCATTGTTACACGCATTGGTCGGATTGGTCAAATTGGTCCGGATTGGTACATTTTTCCCCTCCCCCAACCCCCCCTCCCCCACCGTTTTGCAAGAGTCACCATCTTGACAAACTTTGCCAATGTTTGCTATCATCAACCAATGAGTACGATGAATATTTCTCTGCCCCTCGATCACGTCCGTGCCATCGATAGTTTTATCGATCGTTACGGATTTGCCAATAGAAGCGATTTTTTTCGATCGCTTATCCGTCTTGTAACGCACCAGCCGACGCTCCTTCAGGATGCGGCTACGTTTCCGTTTACGACCGCAAAACGGTCTTCAAAAGCCGAAATCTTGAACGGGTTTATCAAAACAAAAAAATATTCTTCCTCTTTTTTGAAAGATCTGGAAACGGGACTGAACGAAAGCGCCTATTTCAGCGCATAACCTATGCTTATCATCCTGCCGCTTACACCCAGGCAGCATGCGATCCTCACGAAACACGGATTGTTAAAAAAATGGGAAAAACAGAGCTCCTATCTTCGTGTCAATCCCCGCCATCCGAGTCTAAATACCGAACTCCTCGAGCCGAAAGCACACGGCATCTACAGCATCCGCATTGACCGCAAATTCCGTGCGCTCTTTTTCTTTCATGATGACCATCAAACGATAGAAATCCTTGCAATTACCCTTCATTACCATTAACACCATGAATCTCAATTCCGCTTCTTGACATCCCTGCGGAAACTGCGTACAACTAAAGAAAGGTACTATTTTCTTTGCACTCTATGTCCCTTGCCCGCAAACTATTTCCTCATTGGCTTATTGGTAGTATTTGTTTATTGGTAGTATTGGTAGTATTTGCTCCCTCTTCCGTGTACGCAGAAGCCGGCACCCTTGATCTGAAAGCCTCTACCGCATCCTACTCCGGCACCATGACTCAGGCGGGCAATCAGCCGATCAGAACTGCATTTGGTCCACTGCGGCTGGACTATAAAAGCGGACCGAATAGCTGGACCACCGGATTTCTCATGCGTGAGGGAGATGGAAATATAAGTATTGGCGCCAATATCACCAGCGCAGATTTTTACAGCACCAGTAAGCTCCGGGTTCTGGGCATCGTCGAATCGACCAACGGCGGCTTCAAATTCCCCGACGGGACGACCCAGACGAGCGCTGCCTCTGCAGCAGTCGGTGGCGGGTGGACCGATGGGGGGACAAGTATTTATACAACCACTTCGACGGATAGTGTTGGAATGGGGATAACAAGCCCCGGGGCAAAATTGACTATTCAAAAAAACTCCACAGATCCCGGTTCATACGACGATGGTAAGGCTCTATTTGTGTCAAGCACTATGGGTACAGGACAGACATACGATGGAGGCGTTGAGTTTCGTCACGACAATCTTTCTCAAGGTATTGGATTTGGTTACAACACGATATATCAAACAGGTTCTAACGCAAATAACGATCTTAATTTGATTGCAAAAGGAAGTGGAAATATTTCGCTTAATGCATATGGCGGAGCTACGGGCAACGTCGGCATCTGGACAGCGAGTCCAACAGATGCATTGCAAATCAGTTCTGCATGGACCCTTCATGCAGGTGGTGATCAGGTGTTAGGTATTGGGTGGTCACCTGGCTCTGGTCTTTCAATTCAAACTGGTTATGCGGCGGAACTCCGCTTTAACAACGACACTGGCAACCTTAGTCTCGGTACTGATGCCACCTCAAACACAAGCGGAGCGGCAGCAACGCCTCTTACCCGTCTAACGGTTGATAAAGATGGCAACGTCGGGATTGGATCAACGGCTCCAGGAGCCAAACTGGAAGTCGCTGGCAACATCAACTCCTCTACTGGTGCTCTCCAAACGGCAGGGGTGACCAGGATCGATAACTCCGGCGTGGGCACCTTCGCCGCCGGGACGACGATCGGGGGAAGTGCGGTGACG
>CAZLDC010000089.1:0-3859 GCA_964558385.1 uncultured Gammaproteobacteria bacterium | reverse complement strand
GCTCTGCTTGCATCAAGCTAGATACCACGGCCTTTAGGCCGTGTGAGTTTCATTTGTCAAAATGCTGAGAGCTCTTTGCTCTCGTCTGGAATTGTGGACCCGATCCCGCTGAGCGGGATGACCCCTTCGATGTCAATCCCTCGACAAGCTCGGGATAAACTCCGCGCGCGTGATGTGTGGGCGGTATAGGACTTGAACCTATGACCCCTTCGATGTCAACGAAGTGCTCTACCGCTGAGCTAACCGCCCTTCTTGACGCTCTTTATTATATCACCTACACTGATTTGTATCATGGGTTTTGTGAAACATCTCTTTTCCGCTTTTTTTGATTTTCTCCAGGGGATCGTCGTCATTCTTGCCATCATGGTCATGATTTACCTATTTATCATGTCACCACAGGAGATCAATGGCGCATCCATGGAACCCAATTTTCACAACGGTGAGTATATTTTAACCAATAAAATCGAGTATAAATTCAAAGACCCGAAGCGCGGAGACGTCGTGATATTTAAATCCCCGAGAAACAAAGATATTGACTACATCAAGCGTGTGATTGGTGAACCGGGCGACCGGGTAGCGCTAAAGGCAGGAAGTTACTTCGTAAACGGCACGAAACTTGACGAGCCGTATCTTTCTGCGGGTACCTACATCAGCGGTGGCAATTTTCTACGGGAAGGCGGAGAAATTACTGTCCCCACGGGTCGATACTTTGTCTCCGGAGACAATCGCGGCCACAGTTCCGATTCGCGGGAGTTCGGCCCGATACCCAAAGAAGATTTCATTGGTAAAGCGTTTCTCCGGTATTGGCCCTTTTCCCAGGCAGGACTTATCCCCGTGCCTTCCTATAGCTTCTGATTACGGGAGAGAAGCCAAGCGACGAGTAGGAGGAGAAGTCCGCTGCCGACGAGCCACAACATGAGAAATAGTATCCAGGGATTGCCGGGACGTGGGGGAGTGTAGGCGCTTGGGGAAGTCGTGGGTGATAGCGGTGACGGTGAGGAGCTCTGCGTGGACTCGCTTTCGTCCGATGCCCCAAGGATGTTTGTGAGCCAATTGATGACCCCTGTATTGTTGCCAGAAGTATTCGTTGATGTGCTCGTGTCAGTTGTCGATGTGGTGGTCGTTGTCGTCGATGTCGTAGATGGAGTGGAGCTGCCTCCGGTGCCTGATTTACTTCCCTTCGGGACGAGCGGACTGCTCGGATAATTGATGGTATAGTAATCCGTCTGGGATGAGGCCGGCTCTGCGGTGATTTGCCCCGTGATATTGTCCCAGTAATCATTATCCGCGGTAATCTGTCCCACGACCACGGTATAGCTCCCTTTACCCGTACCGGTGACTTTGAGCGTATACGTGCCGGATTCGGCGTTTTCCAAAAAAATCATGCCGTCGGTTTCGCTCGTTGTCACTCCTTTGTACTCGACGGCCATGGTAGCGGGGGATTTGATGAAAAACAGCAAAGAGGGAGAAAGTCCGGTGGGTTTGCCTTCGGTGATCGCGCTCTCGGCGACGGTGTAGCCCAAGCTCGATATAATTTCTTTAATGTTATTTTTTGAATACATAAGTTCACCATGCCCTGCGTTTAAAACTTTGACATCCGTATCTGCTTTGGCACTTTGTGAGACGACTGTGCTGTCCCCGATCGCTTTGGCTTCACCGGCTGGTCTGCCGTCGGGGTATAGGCTATTCGTGACATCTGAAGTTGTAGGTGGATTGACGGTAAATCCCTGGAGGGTTTGGGCGGATTCTCCGGCGATGGATTGAAACAAGGGAAACAGCGTCGAAAACCCTGTCTTGTACGTAAGGAGCGTATCATTTTTGTAGGTCATGGTGGCGGGATCAACGGTGGATCCGTCAGTTAGTTTCGTCAGAAATGTATAAATGGGAACGAGGTCGCGGGTCACGGGCATCCAGTCGATCACCACTTGCCGGTCGGTTTTGCCTGCGGTCCGGTTGAGCATAAGGATGAGTTTGAGGCTTAGCCACTGGAGCGTGTTTTCGCGGTCAATCTCACCGCCGGCATACGCTTTATACGCCTGTGGGACGCCCTGGTGGGGAGAGCCCACGGTGATGAGCTTATCGATGCGACCAGTACCATATTTTTGCGCATAGATCCGGGCAACCATGCCGCCCAGTGAGTGACCGACGAGATCGACTTTCTGCGTACCGGGAATCTTGGCGGTGATGTATGCGTCCAGCTCCTCCGCGGCATCTTCGAGTTTTTTGCGCCAGTCGTAAGGATAAAGGAAGAGGGAGGAGTTTTCGATAAACCCCATGCCCTTGAGCGTTTCCTTCAGCCCGTCGTATTCGTGGACAACTCCGTTGAGCTTCCAGTTAGACTGTGTGACGGTGTCGTTATGAAGCACCGCATCTCTGTTCCATGAGGCAAACATACCCGGCACGATCACCACCGGCGGGGTTGGTGTGGGAGTTGGGGTAGGGGTTGGGGTGGGAGTTGGGGTGGGCGTCGGAACATCACAGCCAGAATCGTCACAATACTGAAAATCTGCAAATTCTGAATTAGTTCCAAATAGGCTTAATATAATTTTTTCTACAGAAAAATCTAAACCACTACTAGTCCATGACAGAAGTAAATTACCATTGTCTTTTACCGATATAATCGAGTTACTTGAACCAGATATATTAATTTCGATAGCGTGTATACCAATAGATGGATTCCAAGAAATTCTCCCACTACCAATATTATTTGAATCTCTCAATAAAATTGAATTTGGTGTTGCAGCAAATCCTACACCGAATAAGTACGCATTTTTCCATTTATTAAATGCTGAATTGCTTAAAAATATGCCCATATCAGATGCAGGTAGGGCATTTATTTTTACGTTTACTTTAATTTTTGCATTTTTGGGTAATTCAGCATCATGAACTAAGCTTGAATAGCTATCCGAATGATTTGGATCAACTGAAATACCATAACTAGTTGATATTGGTTGAAAATGTCCTGGATAAATTGTCCAAATTGAAGTATTGTATCCACTAGAAAAGGAATCAGAGAAGGTTAATAGTGCAAAAACCTTGTTCAATATAACCAAAGGAATAGAAAGAATTATTATTAATGTAAAAATTTTTTTCATTCCAAAAAATTCCTGCAACGGCAGGAATAGCTTATAGTATATATCTAAATGAAGAGTAAATCAATGGATAGACTCCGGAGGAATAAGTCTAATTAATCATAGCTATTATGTTACAATAAAGTTTATGAGAGACAAACTCAATTCATGTCGATATTGTAGTTCGATTAATATAGAGACCTATAAAAAAATAGATAATTATATTATTGGCTACTGTCGAGATTGTAATATTGTGTCTACTATATTAACCAACAAGGTTGAAAATAATTTGATTAATCAAGAGTGGTATACAGGTGACTATATATCGAATTATTATCATAAATCGAATTACCTTAAGGGTAGATTTAGAAAAAAAATTAGTGAAATCGAATTAATAAGGAAAGGTGGTAATCTTTTAGATTTAGGATCAGGGGTAGGATTGTTTTTGGAAACAGTAATTGAATCAGCGAAATACAGATGGACACTATATGGTGTAGAAATTAGCAAATTGCTTTTCGTCGAGGCAAAAAAACGTTTACGCGCGAGGCGATCTAATTTATATTTAGGTAGATTAACTGGATTAAATCTTCAAAAAAACACAATGGACTGTGTCACGTGTTTTGATGTGTTGGAGCATGATGATAAATTGGATTTAACCATTAATGAAATAAAAAAAATATTAAAACCATCAGGCTTGTTGGTTATACAATCTCCAAATTTTTCTAGTGTAATGGCGCTACTCTGTGGCACAATGTGGGATTGGTGGGCCGTTCCCGATCATATTTTTC
>CAZLDC010000088.1:0-4025 GCA_964558385.1 uncultured Gammaproteobacteria bacterium | reverse complement strand
GCAGGTATCGGCATCGGACTGATGATGATCAAATTTCCCAAATCCCGTATCGACATGGATGACTTCCGGGTTATCATCCGGTGGCTGGCGATCCAGGGTTGTTCCTGCCGGGACAAAGGCAATATTGGCCTCTTCCCAACAGGGGAAATGGGTTTTAACCAGCCAAACGGCGCTGATTGCATCCAAATCCGGCCCGATGTGCGTCACAATAGTTTTCATCGTTATCAGTATATCATAGATGATTTCAAGATAAATCTAGCCTCAAGGCCCGGCCTTGTGCCTGGAAATGTATTATTGCATAATGGGAGCTATGGCAGCGCGACCGCCGATTTTTACGGCACAAGGCTTTTATCATGTGTATAATCGTGGGCACAACAGACAGACTATTTTTTTTGATGCTAAAGACTACCGAAGATACCTCAAACGATTGGGAGAATACCTCATCAAGCATGACGTAACCCTTTTAGCCTATTGTCTCATGCCAAATCACGTACATCTCCTGTTGCGACAGGACGATGAAGAACCCATTGACCGCTTTATTCATCGGCTGCATACAGCCTATACGATGTATTTCAATATAAAATATGAACGGGTAGGGGCCGTCTTTCAGGGTCGATTTAAAGCAAAGCTAGTTGACTCTGATGAGTATCTCCTTCATGTATCTCGGTATATACACATTAACCCGATTGAAATAGTCCAAGATTACGCTCAAGGCCGGGCCTTGAGCGTAGAATTGGGAAAGTATCCGTGGTCGTCGTATGGGGAATACCTGAAATCGGGTCCGGAGAATCTTTGTGATCTGTCGATTATACAGAATTACTTTTCCAATTCGCCGTTACGGGGGAAAACAACGTATCGATCTTTTATCAATGAGTATCTTGGTATGGCTACATCTGAAAGGATAACGGAATTAAGTAATGGCGAGTTTTAACCTTAAGGCCGGGCCTTGAGGCTGAGGATGACGTCGTTAAATGAGAGAAGGTTTGCGGTTGATTCGTTGCGTTTTTTTACTTCGATCTTGTCGCCTGTTTTTGCGGAGACGACCAGACGGTACGGAATACCGATGAGATCGGCGTCGGAAAACTTCACACCGGCCGAAATATCCCGGTCGTCCCAAAGAACATCGACGCGTTGTTTATTCAGTTCATCATAAACGACTTGCGCTCTCTCTTCTCCGCCGGGTAGCGAGATGAGGTGTACGCTATAGGGAGCGATCGCCGTGGGCCAGATGATACCCTTTTGATCGTTATGCGTTTCTACGATCGCCGCCATCGTGCGGCCGATGCCGATGCCATAGCATCCCATATAGTATGGTTTTTCTTTACCATCGCGATCGATGAATACCGCACCTTTCATGAGATTGGTATAGTGGTGACCCAGTTGAAATATATTGCCGACCTCGATCCCGCGTTTTTCGATAAGCTTTCCTTTCCCGTTCTCGGCCGCAAATCCATTTTGGGCCATAGCAATATCGCCTTCGATATCCAGGGTATAGTCACGGTCAATATTCATGTTGAGCGCATCGCGGTGGAGTTTATTGGCACCCCCATAGGCATTGCGAATTGTGCGAAGGGAGCTGTCCCCTACGATAAGGACCTTACCTTTGAGTCCAACTGGTGAGATAAAGCCGGGTTCACTACCGAGCTTGTGTATTTCCTCAACTGTAGCGTGACGTAAATGATGGGCGTGGACGAGCTTGGCAAGTTTTGTTTCATTCACGTCGTAGTCACCGCGAATAACAGCAAGGATCAGCCGGCCATTCTCGTCTACGGCCATAAAGTCTTTGATCTGTTGCCACAGAGGGAGTCGATGCAGTTTGACACCGTCCTCCATGGTGGTGCCACGCTTGGCATCCACTTCTGTATAGGGTTGCAGGGGTTCATCGACGTTTTTGGGATCACGCTGAAACGTTGCGACATCTTCGTGGGCGGTGTAGGAGCCATCCTCAGAAACGAAAAAGCGTCCTTCTCCGATGGGAGATTCCACTTGAAATTCGTGGCAGTATTCACCTCCGATGTAGCCGTTATCTGCTTCGACTTTGAGCGTTTTGAGACCGAGACGTTCAAAAATTCGGGTATAGACGTGGGCCATGGTCTCGTAGACGTTAAGAAACGCTTTCTCGTCAACGTCGAAGGAATACGCGTCCTTCATGACAAACTCCCGCACGCGCAGAAGCCCGCCTCGGGCGCGAAGCTCATCGCGGAATTTGGTCGAAAATTGATACAGATTAAACGGCAGATCACGGTAGCTCAACTTTGTTTTCCGGACCAGATCGACAAACATTTCCTCAGCGGTTCCTCCGAGGGCAAATCCGGCTCCCCTGCTGTCTTTGATGCTCATGAGTTCAAATCCTGCGGAGCTCGTGCGGTTGGTTTCCTGCCAAAGTTCAATAGGATGAAGCACGGGAGAGATCATTTCCTGTCCGCCGACTGCGTCCATTTCTTCTTTAATGATGGCTTTAATTTTTTCATGGACGCGCCACCCCAGAGGCAGGAAATAGTACCTGCCTGCCGTCGACTCCGCGATAAAGCCGCCCTTCGTAAGGAAATTGTGGCTTGTGAGCTGAGACCCGCCACTTTTGCCAAATGATGTTTTTCCGAAAAGTTTTGAGTATTTCATACGTGTTCCTTTCTATCATACCATCCGCAGGTGAATTTGCGTACCCCATGCTTGGTTATCAACGGGAAATTTGGGTAATTGGGGAGATGTGGGAATTTGGGGGAGGTAAGGAGAAACGCCATTATTTTTCCCGTTCCTCTTTCTTTTCCTTCTCTCTTCGTTCTTTATCTTCTTTTTTGTCTTGATCCTCTTTCTGCTTACGATGACTTTCCTTTTGGTCCTTATCATCGTTTTCCACGATCGCCTGCAGGTCGGCAATCGTGCGGCTGACATCCTGTTGGGTTTGGTTGATCTGGAGGGCAACGACGGCCTGGCTTGCTGGAATCGGATTACTCACACTGATTTGAGATTTTAGTTCGTTTTGTGCGGTAGCAAGTGCCGGAGTTGTCGATACAGGCGTGGGTGAAGACGTTGGTTTAGGAGTTGGTGTCGCGGTTGCGGTCGGGGTGACAAGAGTGCTGCTTGTACGCACGGCAGCTGTTGTAGGGACTGGGGATAGTGTAGAGGTTGCGGTCGGAATAGGCGTGGATGAGGCTGTCGGATTGTTTTGCGTCGGCGGAGGATTGGCGGATGGCAGCGACGGTGATCCCCTCATGGGTTGCGGTGCGACATAGGATTGTTTTTGGGCTTCAAGGTCGGTCGAAACGCTCGCGAGTGTATTGATATATTGTTTGGCAAGGGCGACTTGAGATTCTTTGTTGGGTGCGTTTTCGATCATTTTTTTCGTTTCGGCAATTTGCTGCTCTAAGTACGGTAAGCCTTCAATCGATTGGCGTGAAGCCAGGAGTTGCTTCGTCTCCGCGTACCGGCGTTCGGTATATTTGATCTGCAGCGTACCGGAAGATGCATAGGAAGGACTTGCGACGGCAAGCGCTGCTTTTTCCAGTGTGAGTTTGACGCCGTACATCGGGTCACCGGGCAGAGCGTTCCAGGAGGCGATGATCATAGTCGTGGGACCGAAGAGGACAAGTAGCGTACCCCAGAGGATTTTATCAATTACTGCGCGCATATACTCCTAGCGTAGCGAAGTTATAATCCTTTTGCAAGCTTCAGGATATCGTTAATCGATACCAGAATAATGAGCCCCATAAGGATGATCATTCCGATCTGATGGGCGGATCGTTCAAATGCGGGGCGCAACTTTTTGCCGATCAACTTTTCCAAGAATACAAACGCGAGCCGTCCGCCGTCCAGTGCCGGAATCGGCAGGATGTTGAGCACCGCAAGATTGAGAGAGAGAATGCTCATAAACTCAAGGACCGCCTTCCAACCAAATTTGACGGCTTCCCCCGTGACGCGGGCGATACCGATGGGGCCGGCAACATCGGCCGAAGGAGCCTTCAGGGTCGCAAGTCTCCAGAGGGTACTTCCGACACCAGTGAACATATCTTTGGCTCGCAGGACGT
>CAZLDC010000087.1:0-4039 GCA_964558385.1 uncultured Gammaproteobacteria bacterium | reverse complement strand
ACGCCGCCATGAAGACGACGCTGCGAAACGGCGACGGGATGAGGGCAAAAAACACTTCCGCCGCGTCGAGAAAATAAACCCCCAATATCGCCCCGCCGAAGTAGAGAAACGCCTGCGGGGGCCACACGATCTTCCATTTGAGTATCCCCACTCCCAGCGCATACCCCACCGAAATAGCAAGAAACACCACCGGCTTTTTCTTAATAATCTCCATCACTTTATCCATATATGAACTATCATCATTTGTTGTTATTCCTTTTTTTCATTGATGCATTCATTTGTCGGATTTGTAGATTTGTATATTTGTAGATTCTATTATCCAGTATACCACCTCTCCACTTCCCCCTTACTACTTCCTACCAACTACTTTCTACTATTCCCATTGAATGCCGGATGCTAACGGTTTACTATATTGTTACATGGACGAATCAACTCCTGCTTCTCCCCCTCTTCCCCCCTCGCCCGCCATAGTCCCGCAGGACGGGACGAAGGAGGGTCCCGTCCCCCACCGATCTAATCGCATCTGGCTCCTCTCCGGCCTCACGATCCTCTTCTTGGGCATCGTCGTGGGCTCCATTGGCACCCAATTTCTCAATCAAACCCCTAGTCAATCTGCTATTCCCCAAACTTCAATCCTCACGCCAACTCCTACACTTGCCACAGGCGCTGACCTGTTTGCGGGATGGAAAACATATACAAATGATAAATTTGGATTTTCTTTACGCTATCCATCAGAAGCAAAAACCACCACAAGAGACCCAGATCCGTTTCCAGTTGCGGTTCAAATAGACAATCTTCAACCGTGCGTAGGCAAAGCCTGTGGAGGCTGGCTTATCATCATTTCTGAAACCCAACCGAATCCTGATAACCTCACGTTGAAACAATGGGCTAAAAATAAGAGTCTGATCTCTGATCTTCTCATACAGCAGGGTAATCAAACCCTTGCGACAGAAACGAAAATCGGGGAACAACCGGCGATTTATTGGACTACATCCGGAGGAGACTCACAGTTGGCATATTATTTAATCAAAAGAATACAAGGAGTGACATTGCTCATCATTAATCCCAGTTCAAAAAACGAAACTATTGACCAAATCCTCTCCACGTTTCAGTTTCTAGAGGCTTCAGGTCCCACCCCTTCCCCTACCATCATACAAACCACTCCCATCCAGATTAACGGTGTAGATCTTAAAAACATCCGCTACACCCTCCCCTCGACGTGGGCCGCGACCCTCAACGCAGACAATCTCCATCTTGCCCCCAAATCAGGCGGCGGGTGGCTCTCTCTGGAAGTATTTAATTATCCCGGCACCACCGGACGGAGAGAGTATTACTGCCAACTGCACAAATACTGTATTACCGAATCGGCATTTACAGAAACGACGATCGGAAATATTTCAGGATATCTGGCTACGAGGCTCGACAACAGTGGTGGTGGATCGGAATATTTCGGGGCCAAAGGCAACAAATTCTATATCATCAGTACCTACTCCCCTCCCGCCCCAAACGACTTTGACACCCATGTTCAATCCGTCCTCTCCTCCCTCATATTTTAATCACGCACTGCATTCATTTGCAGATTCGTAGATTTGTAGATTTGTAGATTCTTCCCTATTCTTCTCCTTTCTTCAACTTCCCCATCTTCCACATAAATAATCGGCCTTTGGATTTGGCATTGGCGTCTTTGACAAACGAGAGCGCCTTCTCAAGGATCGCTCGTGGGACAGTCTTGGCGAGACGAATATACAGCGCCTTATGCTTGTAGTCGCCCAAAGTTTCCGCAAGGTAAATCCCGTACGACTGAAACTCCCGGGAAATATATTTGTCTTCTATCGGATTAAATTTCTTGAGGATATCGCTGATGGTCTGCATAGCAGTGTTTTCTCTTATCCTCTCCTATTTTCTCCTAATTTCTCCTAACACTTGATGAATCAATTGAATCGATTCATCGCTTTATCAACCCCTTCGATAAGTCCGATCCGAACCGCTTCTGTCCCGTGTTTTACGAGATGTTTGAGGCTTCCTGCTTCGTCTTGACGAAATCGAGACAGGACAAACTGAATGACCGACCGATGATGAAGATTTTTGTCCCGCGTATCGGGAGGTCCCGCTTTCCCCCTTCCGATCCCCATCCGGAACCGCACAAACGCATCGGATTTGAGAGCAGTGATAATCGATTCGATTCCATGATGCCCTCCCGCGCTGCCATTTTCCCGTATGCGGATTTTGCCCAAAGGAAGATCGAGATCGTCGTGGATGATCCAGAGGTCTGAGGGGGCGAGTTTATAAAAACGGATAAGCGCCCCCACTGCAAGTCCGCTGTTGTTCATGAACGTGAGCGGTTTAGCTAAGGTAACGTCGCCCACGCGGGCTACCATTGCCTTGCGCGTAACATCTTCCTTCCAGGTAGCGTCTATTCCTCCCAACTCATGGGCGAGCTTGTCCACGACCATAAACCCGATATTATGCCGGGTGCTTTCATATTCCCGCCCAGGATTACCCAACCCCACGATTAATTTCATTTCGATCACTTCCCCATCTTCGCCAGTTGCTGCTCTGCGATATCTCCGACTTTCGGCACTTTGTACATCTCACCCTGGAACGCTTTCCACATACACACGATCCACAGGATGAATGTCACGAGCGAGAGTACGAGTCCGACGAGCCATCCGAGGATAGGGATAAATCCGAGCGCGATATTGGCGACAAACACGCCACCGAAAAGAACGGTCGACTGCATCGCATGAAACCGCACGAATTTGCTTTGCTTCTCGAGAAGCAGGAATATAATTCCGGTTACAAATCCCAACAGGTAGCTAGCCGCGGCCATGAGATTTTCATTTCCTTTTGTTCCATTTGCCATTTTGTATCACCAACTTTCTAGAAACACTAGTCGAGTTTTACGAGACGTAGTGTTTCTTGAACCCGCCGCTCACGCGCTCTTTGCGACGTGTACGAATAGTACGGAACAGTCGCAAAGCAAGCGTAGGCGGGCTTACTTCATTCACCATACCATGATTTTTTTTGCCGCGTCAATGAGGAAATACCACCTAAATCAGGTGCAGCTGCTCTTTGGATGCATCCACGAGGGGTTTATCTTCATTGTCACGCCAGAGCTTCACGATCCCAAACACGCCGTCATACCCCGGATCGATGACCAGATCCCCTCGACGCACTTTATCAACACCCTCGGCGATCCGCTCTCCGGCAACCGCAGCAATTTCACGTATCGAAGCGTGCAACAGTACGTTAAACTCTCCTCCTAACGCGTCAGTGAGTGTGGTATATGGTCCCTGCACTTTGGGACTGGCAACCGGAGAACCAATGCATTCGGAAATAATTTCCTGCAGCGGCACAAGCATCACAAACGGCGGCCGGTTCGGAAACGCTTTACTCGATATCATCTTCGCTTTTACATTGGATAATTGGATAATTGGATAATTGGATAATTTCAATGATTCCTCGCTCCTCCCCGCCAGTGCTTCCACCCGCTGAACCACACCTTGCACAAGCGGCTTGCCGCACACCGGACACGTCGTGCCTTTCTTTGCCGTCTCTTCCGGCCCCCAACGGATGCCGCACGCCCGGTGCCCCGACCAATGATACTTCCCTTCTTCAGGATAAAACTCGATGGTGTAGGCAATTCGAGCGTGTGAAGCGGAAAGTGAAGAGTGTAAAGAAGTGTTTTCCTGCGGGGAGCCAGAAAAATTTTGTCCGGCTTCAATCTTCAAGGAACGTGCGTCAGAAGATCTTCGGAGGCTATCTTCTGAAGACGGATCTAAATTTTTACTGGCGACCTCAGCAGGAGGCACCCCCCGAATCGCCTCATAAATAGCGTCATAACTCAACCGTCCATCAGGAACTTCAAAAACAGTGGCCTCCCTCCCTAGTTTCGGCCCGCTATGTGCATCGGAAAAAGAAAGAATAGCCCTATTGTCTAATTCCTTGATCCTCCAATTCATCGTCGGATTGCTGGAGAGCCCCGTTTCTATGGCATAAATTTTATTTGTCTTATCCTTAAAGCAATCCTTAAGAGAAT
>CAZLDC010000086.1:562-4040 GCA_964558385.1 uncultured Gammaproteobacteria bacterium | reverse complement strand
CATGGCGTACATCGCGGCACTCGCCCAATTCCATACGCTTTGCCACCGTATATCCGGACTGCCGCGAGATTCCCGGAATTGAGGCTTCTTTAATTCCGGGAATCGACTCCCAGATTCCCGGAATTGGGGCTTCTCAAATTCCGGGAATCTAATCATACTCCAGATGAATACCGGCACCAACAATAAAGTCGCTCCCTTTATCATGATCGATAAAACAAGGAGAATGATGCCTGTGATATAAAGCCGCCGCTTCATACACATAAAAGATCCGAGCGCGAGCGTCATCATGACCACATCATTATGCCCATCCGCGAGACTTGAAAGCGTGACCAGGGGGTTTAATCCAAAAAACGCAAGCGCCCATGGCTTTTTACCGGATTCTACCCAAATGAGGGAACAAAGGATGCCAAACCAGATGATGATAAAAATTTTGAATGCAAATAATGTTACCAACAGATTTCCTGAACCGAACAAATGCGGTAGGCCGGTTAATGCGATCCAGACCGGACCATACAGTGCAACTTTATTGGCCGCATGGAGAAATCCGAGCATCGGTTCATTCGATATATCAATCGGCATAATAATATAAGGATTTTCCCGATATAAAAATGCGACTTTCGCCGTTGCAATGTAGTTGAAGATGTCATGAGAAAGAGCCGGAAAAGAAAATACTAATATGAGAGCCGTACCGGCAATCAGGCGCCAGATATGCCTCGAGTTTAGGATCCCCTTCTTTACCTGCGCGAGAACCCATAGATACCACCCGAAAAAGACAGTAACACTCGCGGTGTACCACAAGGTGGGATAGAGAGTTTTAAAATAAATGATTTCATGAAGCCAGCCAATTTTTGGCAACGGCATGGCCGGATCCGCAAACCCCCAGGAAATTACGGCAAAGATTATTAACGTTACTGTATACAGTAAATGTATTACCATAGTCTTCCTATTCCCCACCGAAGAGCCCACACACTCACAATATACGACACCGGAAAAAGAGGCAGAAAAAATCTTGACGATACCACACCTATTGAAAGAAACGCGCTGTAGATGATCACCCAAAGTATCAGAACGACAACAGGCTCACTACTCGCTACTTTTCTCGCCGCTACCATACTCATGGAGACAAAACCCAACAGAGTGCTTACCGGCCATGTCCACCGCCAATCATCCGCACGGATAATACTCATGTCTCCCCACCATGCCTGCCACTGGTTGAAAAACAATAATCTCCATACAGAAAACGGAAAAATCAGTTTACTTTTCTGGTATAAAAAAATCCATTTCTGAAATCCGATAAAATCCGCAATGGAATATCCGCTTATAAACGTCCTGGCATAGGATACGATAAATATACCTACGGAAATGCCGAGCCACAGCATGAGTTTCAGGACATGATTCCATTGACCCCGGATCGCAAGGTAGGAGAAAAACGTTGCAACGAGCAGTAGTCCCGGAACGACGGTTTTGGTCGCCATGGTCACCCCAATCATGACGGCAGTGAAAAAAAATTTCCCGCTTTGCTGTTCGTGGAGAAATGCCGCAATGGCAAAAAGTATCCACGGAAGCTGAATAATATCCAGAAGCGGAGCCGTACGGATTTGGTTGAGAAAAAGTGGCTCGGTCGAAAGGATCACAACGGGAACAAGTGCTGCCACCTTATCCCTAATGGTCATCCATCCGATGATCCAAACGCCCAAAAGCGCGAGGATAGCAGAAGGCAGTACGATAAATTTATCATTCTTCATGAGTACAATAAAAAGCCCGATCAGATACTTCCCGAGCGGTGTATGTTCGGAATTGATGAGAATTGGATCAACACCCCGCGCATAAGCCCCTGCCGCGTAGCTGAAGACCGTCTCATCGGGGATCAGTCCTGCACGCTCTTTTTGACGATACTGCGACCCGTCGTAGGCCTCCCGCAAACCCTTATAAATGTCATCGGTGTAATACGCTGCGGTATACCCCTCCCACAACGGAATGATCGTCTGCGAAAGCGTCATGACGGTAATTCCCAAGAGGATGAGCGCCATGAGCATTCTCAATGTTGTATGTATATTCATGGAAGGGTAGCAATAATTTCGCGGCGTAACTGTTGCGCTTGGGAAAGGAGTTTATGGATAAACAATATTTGAGAATCGTGCTTTTCAGGAGACCAGGTAAATTGTTCCGGTGTATCCGATATGATTTTTGCAAGCAATTGAGCATGTACTTGCATCGCATCCGTCACTTCCCGAGTATATTTCTCTATATTTTTTCCTTCATGCTTAGCCCGACGGAGCAGATCAGGGACAGCCTGCAGTGCAGCATTAGAGCGGTCAAGAGCGTCAACTGCCAATAAATACTGGCTGTATTCAAAAAGTGTTTTGGATTCTACCAATGCCTTATCTGACTGTCCGAGCGCATACCGGTATGAAGCCAAACTCCCCCAATGCCAATATTTTTTGATGGCGTCAACCATACGACTCGCGCGATACAGTTTATTCCCCGGCATATAGGAAGGATAAGGAAGGACGTAGGAAGCATAGACGGGTCTTAGGGGCAATAAACAATAAACAAGAAACAATAATAAAAAAAAGTGAACGCTCCGATTATTTTTCATACAATTTCCTCACGATATCGTATATACCTCCAATACGTTAAGGGGTGGTGCAACGCCGAAAATAATGCAAAAAGAAATCCATAATATCCATCTAAAAATCCCTTATGCCGCAAATACAACAGAAAAAAAGTAACCGCCGGCTTAACTGCGTTATACAAAAACCACGTCAGCGGTGTAACCGGCAGACGATTCTGACGCATTTCTTCAGCGGTTAAGTCTATATATGCGTTTGCTTTCTTCCAGTACTCCCCTATGGACGTATAAGGATAATGAAGCAATGGATGCGTAAGTCTTCCTGTTTGACCAGCTATCTCTATCTGCTCGTGGACGCTTTTACAGGGAAAACGTGCCTTCCCACGCCGGACCAGACGAATCAGGAGGTCAGGATATTGACCACCTTTATGAAGCCAGTAACCGCAGAAAAAGTTCTTGCGGGGGATATAGTAACCGTACGGAGTCGAAAGTCGAAAGTCGAAAGTCGAAAGTCTCAGCAAATTGAGAATTTCATCACGAAGGTCGGCCGTCACTACCTCATCCGCATCGAGTTGCAAAATCCAATCTCCTTTGCATGCTTCAAGTGCTTTTTGTTTATTAATATGAAAAATCGGCGGATTATCCGTCCGGATGATGCGGGCACGGTATTTCTTTGCGATTTCAAGCGTCCGGTCGGTTGATCCCCCGTCAACAAGCACAATTTCATCAGCCCACGATGCTACGGAGGCCAAACAGGCATCTAATTTTTTCTCCTCGTTCAATGTCGCAATTGCGACGGAAAGGTTCATGAATGTAATTTTTTTCTGACTAACAACATCGATAAAACAACAAGCATGCCAAGCGCTGAGCCGCTTACTACGTTAGCCACTTTCCTCAATTTCGTAT
>CAZLDC010000086.1:0-552 GCA_964558385.1 uncultured Gammaproteobacteria bacterium | reverse complement strand
ATCACCAAAGTGTACCACGACACGATGGTCGCCTGAAGGAACACGAAATGTCATGAGTCCCCGGTAATTGGGATCCTGGAATATAATGTCGCGAGCCGAATCCATTGTCTTCCCGTTAACCGTGACGGTCCATCCCGGAAAATATAACGTGTTATCAACGATCCTTGCCGCAGTTGAGGCGGTGACAGCAAATTCATGACGTGTTGAATTGCGTGGTCCTGCTAGGATCGCGGCCGTACCTTCAACCACCTCATAGTGCGCTGCGGCTTGCTTTTCCATGAAGCGGATCGACCAGATCGGGCTGCTTTCGCCGGTATCGGTCGTACCGTTATATATTCCGCGATAATATTCATCCGGTTTGACCACATATTGCGCTCCGCGCCACATGGATACGGTAAAAGTGACGAGAAGGGACAATAAACAAAAAACAATAAGCATATGCAGACGCTTCGGTATATGCGTCAAGGTAATCGCACCCAGAATCGGAAAAACTATCACGGGAATATTGAGAAATCTCCATGGAAACTGAAACTTTTGGAGAATGGTTACTTG
>CAZLDC010000085.1:1447-4116 GCA_964558385.1 uncultured Gammaproteobacteria bacterium | reverse complement strand
CGCGTAGAAACCGACTTTAACAGAGGTGATGAACAGGCGCTTCGTGACAAGTCGGGCTGAAGAAATGTAGGTAGAGAGACGGTTTGTGGAACCGGAAACCGTCGCTTCATAGATTTTATAGAGAAATGCGGTATACCAAATACTCAGATAGATTGCCGCGATTATCGTAAGGATCAATAAAATGACGAGGAACGCGATCACCCATCCGTTTGCCTGTGAAAAAAAGTCCGTAAGCGTAGACTCGAGCCAATTTGTATCCAGCCCAAAGGCGACTGTCCCGGAAAAGCCTAAAGACAACAGTTGTGGTAGGGCTCCTAATCCCAAAAAGAGCAGAATATTGGACTTGGCCACAGCAAGCGACCAAGCTTGTCTCAGAAGTTTCCACGGTGAGGTGAGTGGCGAATCCATACTACCATGGTCACACAGTTGGGAAATCGTGTCAAGACATATGGGATTTAGCCTCAAGGCCGGGCCTTGAGGCTAGAGTTTTCCATGATTTTGTAGAGGACGATGCCCAGGGATACCATAACATTGAGGGATGTATTGATGCCCCACATCGGCAGCTCGACGATTGTGTCAGCCAATCCCAGGACTTCTTTGGATACCCCGGTCGTTTCGTTTCCCACGACAAGAGCAATAGGTAAATCATAGTGGACTTGGGAAAATGGTTTGCTTCTGACATCTTGTTCTACCGCTATAATTTTGAAGTTTGAATTTTGAATTTTTAATTTTGAAACTGCAGCTTCTGCAGTTTCTGCATATTCCCAATTCACCCATTGCCATGTATTGATTGAGGCTTTTTTTATCCGGGAGTTGGGTGGCGTGAGCGTTTGGCCGCACAGTATCACGCGCTCGACGGCAATGGCATCGGCCAGGCGGAATATTGATCCTACGTTGTACGTATCCAATACGTTATCGAGGATAATTGTGACGGGATTTCTTTGGATCGACCGGGCGATATCCGGGTCCGGTGTCGTGGTACGGAGTTGTTGGGCATTGAGTTTCATTTCTGTGTACGGATCGTCGAGATGATTTTGTGAGAAAGAAGGATACTTACGACCCCTATGCCCCATCCGATGCCTGCGCCAGTCACCACATCGAGCGGAAAATGTTTACCGAGAAAAATTCTACTGAGCGAAATCAGCATTGCCAAGCCATACAATAGCCATTGTACTTTCGGTTCTTTATGGGCAAGGACGACGGCCATAGCCCATGCGATGGTTGCGTGTCCGGAAGGGAGAGAAAATCCGTCACTTGGGGACCCTACAATGATTGCTCCCATCAGTGCGTCAGGCCGGAGACGGCCGATGAGGGGCTTAAGTAGAAGCTCGACCATGAGCCAACTCCCGCTCCCTGCGGCAACAACGGGCAAAAAAAACAAATGATCTTTTCTTTCTTCACGTAGAAACAGCACGACGGCAAGGATAAACCAGACGATACCCGCAGTCCCCACACCGGAGAGAAACAGCGCAAGAAGGTCTAACGCTCCCGTATGGGGGAGGTGGTTGATCGCGAGAAATAATTGCCGGTCAATATGCAGTAGAAATTCCATGACAGTCGTGCTCTACGGTTTAGGCGTGGCAGAGGTACTGGCGGATTTGGTCGGCGTTGGGGTCTGGGCGGCGGTCGGTTTGGGGGTAGCGGTCAGCTTTGGGCGCGACGTAGGGGTGATGGTTGTGGATGGCGTCGGACTGTTGGTGTCAGCACTGACCGGTGTCGGGCTGACGAATATGATCCGGATGGCACCTTCTTCCGGTACAGGTGAGAGTACCGGTCGTTTTTTGACAATGAGTACTGCAATGGAAAGAGCGATGACGACTACCACGACGACAATCAGCGTGAGCGCAGCGACGGTTTTACGGCGATCATCCATACACGTAGTATAAATCTACAAATCTACAAATGGCAAATCTACAAATGATAAACTAAAATTTTTTCTATTTTCATCATTAAAACATATTTGCAGATTTGTATATTTGTAGATTATTTTATGTCTTCCTTCTTCCATGCGGCGAAGGTGCAGGTCGGCCAATTGGCACATCCGTAAAACACTTTTCCCCGCTTCCGGCTTTTTTTGATGATAATGTCTCCTCCGCATTTGGGACAGGGAATATCAATTTTTTCGATGAGCTGGCGGGAATATTTGCAGGCAGGAAAGGTGCTGCAGGCGATAAATCTGCCATACCTGCCGGTCCGGATGACGAGTGGGCTTGCGCAGTCCGGACAGATTTCTTTGGTCTCCTCTACCGGCATTTTGACTTTTTGAGCGGTCTCGTACGTCTCATCGAGCTGTTTGGCAAAAGGACCGTAAAACTGGGCAATCACCGGTTGCCACGATTTTTCTCCCAGGGCAATCGCGTCAAATTCATCCTCCATTTGAGCGGTAAACGCGAGTTCAACGATATTGGGAAAATATTGGACAAGAAAATCCGTCACGGTGAATCCCAAATCCGTGGGTACAAGTTTTTTGTCCACTTTCTCTACATACAGACGCTCCTGAATGGTCGTGAGGATAGGGGCATAGGTGCTTGGCCGGCCGATCCCCTCTTCCTCCATGGCTTTTATGAGTGTCGCTTCCGTATACCGCGGGGGAGGAGACGTTTCATGGGACGTTGGCGTGAGATTCCGGAGCGTTACTTTTTGTCCAACGGAAACTTCAGGAAGGGCAA
>CAZLDC010000085.1:0-1437 GCA_964558385.1 uncultured Gammaproteobacteria bacterium | reverse complement strand
CATTTAATGTATAAAATTGAAGAGACTGCCTTCACTTCAGGAAGGGCAATGTGGCCGTTCTCGTCCCGTTCAAGCACTTTGAGAAATCCGTCAAACTTGATGATAGACCCCTGTGCTTCAAACAGATATCCGTTGGTACTCGTGATTCGGATCGTTGTCGAGTCAAACACGGCGTCGCTGACCTGGGAGGCAAGGGCCCGTTTCCAGATAAGGTCGTAGAGGCGTATGTGATCGCGATTCATGTCAATGCTGTGCTGGGTAAACTGATCACGCACAACTCGTACATCGGTCGGCCGGATCGCTTCGTGGGCTTCTTGGGCGAGCTTGGATTTTGTCTGAAACCGGCGCGCTTTCGGCGGCAGATAGGCCGCACCATAAGTTTGCCCAATAAAAGCCCGGGCTTCGTCCAGGAACTTTTCGGACAGATTGACGCTATCGGTTCTGTGGTAGGTGATGATCCCCTCCTCATACAATTTCTGCGCAAGCTGCATGGTGCGTTTGGCGCTAAATCCGAGCCGCCGCCCGGCATCCTGCTGGAGCGTGCTCGTGGTATAAGGAGCCGGCGCGCTTCTGCGGATTTCTTTTTTATCCACGGCAGATACCGTGAAAGGCGCGGGGCAATCTGCAATGATCTGGTCTGCTTTTTGTTTGCTGTCGATCGTTGAGCTTGCGGTGGAATATGTTCCGTCAAAGAGCGTAAGGGTGAGTGTTTTTTCATATTTAACACCGTCTTTGGAGATGAGCAGTGCGACGATTTCATTGGTAGGATTGGTCGGATTGGTAAATAGCCCTTCAATCGTCCAGAACGGTGCTGTAGTAAAGCGTTGTATTTCGCGTTCACGCTCGACGATCAGCCGTACTGCTGCGGACTGCACGCGGCCGGCTGAGAGCCAGCGCCGGGAGAGTTTTTGCCACAGAAGCGGAGACAGCTTGTATCCGACGAGCCGGTCGAGAACCCGCCGGGCTTGCTGGGCATCGACGAGCTTCCGGTCAATCTCACGGGGGTGGGATATCGCTTCATGGATGGCATGTTCGGTGATTTCGTGGAACACGATTCGCTGGGGAGGTGACATGAGACCTGAGACAGGAGATAAACGGGATATAGGTTTGGTTTTTTTTCTTGTCGCTTGTTGCTTGTCGCTAGTCGCAAATACTTGAGCCACGTGCCATGCAATCGCTTCTCCTTCGCGGTCCGGATCAGTCGCGAGGATGATGCGATCGGCTTTTTTGGCAAGATCCTTAAGTTCTCCCACCCGACGCTGGCGGTCCTTTGGGATGATGTAGGATGGAGCAAAGTCATGCTCAAGATCAACGCCCAGGGTAGCTTTCGGCAGGTCCCGTATATGACCCATCGTAGCCTCGATACGGTAGTCCCCTGCCCCTGCCAAATATCGGGTGAGCGTTCGCGCTTTGGTCGGCGATTCGACGATAAGTAAT
>CAZLDC010000084.1:0-4187 GCA_964558385.1 uncultured Gammaproteobacteria bacterium | reverse complement strand
AATAAAGGGAAGCCCGATCTCATCCTCGCCGAATTAGGAGACGGCATCATCGGAGAATATAACGTGGCGTCAATTATCACCCATCCCTCTATAAAAAAACACATCGTGATGACCGTGGTCGCCGCCAATGATCTTGTGTCCGCCTGGGGCGCCAAACAGAAAATGAAAGAGTTAGGCTTAGAGATCGATATGCTGACCGGACCCGTCGCCAACAGTCACGTCGGCGTTCAATATATCGAACACAATTTTGGAATTCCTGCCGAAAGCAATCAGCACGCCATCCCCAAAACAATTGCCATGCTTGATGAAAAAATGAAGGAGGCAATCGTATGAACCATCCCGTGAACCATTTCTATTCATCGCTTGATTTTTCCCCATCCGAAATTCAACATCTTATTCATGCAGCCCTGAAAATGAAATCCGGATCGGTAAAAAAGTCGCTCGCCGGCAAAACGCTGGGGATGCTCTTTTTTAACCCATCGCTGCGCACCAGGGTCTCTTTCATGGTGGCCATGCAAAAACTTGGCGGGTGTGCGATCGACTTGCCCATCAAGGAAAGTTATACGTTCGAATACGGCGATGGAACGGTGATGAATCAAGGAACCATCGAACACGTTAAGGATGCAGCAGGTGTCCTATCCCGCTATTGCGATGCATTGGCAATCAGATCAAGTGACCTTATCACAACGTCACCCAGCAGCGTTGATGTGTCCGGTTGGGAACTGTTGAAACAGGATACGGTGATCAAAAGCTTTATGAAGTATGCTTCCGTACCGGTCATCAATATGGAGTCCAACGTCTTCCACCCCTGCCAGGGCTTGGGGGACGCGATGACGATCAGGAAAAAATTAGGAAATCCCAAAGGAAAAAAGTACGTCATGACCTGGGCATATCATCCGAAGGCGCTTCCGATGGCTACCCCAAACTCTCAAATACTCGCCGCTTGCGACCTGGGGATGGACGTGGTCGTCGCCCACCCTCCGGGATGGGAACTGGATCCCCAGATTGTCCAAAGCATATCGCAGAGGGTAAAGAACAATGGTGGGACACTCAACTTCACCAACTCGATGGAAGAAGCATGTACGGACAGTGCTGTCGTTTGCGCGAAAAGTTGGGGAGCGCTCAAATACTATGGTCATTGGTCAGACGAAAAAATACTCAGAGACAACCTGAAACACTGGATCGTAACCAAAGAAAAAATGTCACTGTCTGATAATGCCATCTTTATGCACTGCTTGCCGGTGAGAAGAAATGTGGAGGTAGCGGATGAAGTGCTCGATAGTAAAAATTCAGTCATTTTGGATGAAGTGGAAAACAGGATGTGGGCGCAAATGGCCATCCTCGAGACATTAGTAGGAGGAACACTATGAAAAAACCGAACCTTGTAACCACGGGGTTTATCGTTTCAGAAAAACAATTAGCGCTGGATCTTCAGATGGTTGATTATGATATCTGGGGTACGACAGCGCACGTCCTCATGCTTTACAAACAACACATTCTCAGAAAGGAGTTCATTAAGCCCGTCCTACAAGCGCTCACTGATATACAAAAGGAAGTGGGTACGGGTCAATTCGCGATAGACCCGAAAAAGGGAGCACAACTTACTCTCGAAGCAAGAGTGGTGGAAAAGGCAGGTGATGCCGGATATAGCGTCCATACCGGAAGAAGTAGAAATGATCAAGTGATGGTGACCGAGCAGCTGTATCTGCGCCACGCAATCATCGGTATTCTGGAAAATATGCACCCTGTCCTTACGGGGCTTTATGCGCTTGCCCAAAAACACGCGGGCACGGTCATGCCCGGTTACACGCATATGCAACCCGCCAAGGCCACAACGGTTGGCCAGTGGGCTCTTGCATATCTTCATGGATTTACGAGAGCCATCAAAACCATTACGGATCAATATGAAACGTATAATCTCTGTCCGTTGGGCGCGTGTGAGTCCTACGGGACGAGCTGGCCACTCGACCGTACCTACGTCGCGCAGCTTCTCGGATTTTCCAACGCATGGGAAATACCACAGGATGTCATCTCATCCAGAGGCTTTGTACAGCTGGGGTATCTCACCGGCATGCGGGACATCTGCCTGGTCGCCGCCAAACTTGCCCACGATCTCCTGCTGTTTACGACATTTGAGTACGGCATGATAAATCTTGGAGATGACGTTGCCCAGCGTATGCATCCGATCACCGGTTCATCCGTCATGGCGCAAAAGAAAAATCCCGATGCTCTGGAGCTCGTGCGTGCAACATCACCACAACTCATAGGAATCACATCGATAGTTGGAAACATTCTTTCCGGGCTGCCCATGGGGTACAACCGCGATAGCCGCGAGACAAAAGAATATATCGACATCGGATTATCAAAAACATTGTCCATGGTGGAGACGCTTACGTCCGTCCTCGCGAGCCTGACGGTCAATAAAAAAAGAATGAGGGAATTAGTCACCTCAAACTATTCCATGACGACGGATGTTGCCGATGCGATCTCGCAGAGCACCGGCGTAGGATACAGGCTGATCTATAAGGTCGTCGGTCAGGTCGTAGATGAATTCATCCAACACGGGAAACTTCTGACTGATATTTCCGCCCAGGATATTATAAAAAAGGCTTCTACACTCGGCCTCGCGCTTCATGTGACGGACGCACAACTTAAAGACACCATGGACCCACAGACGACACTCGAAAAACGGACACACATCGGAGGAAGCGCCGGAAAGACCATGGCGATGTCTCTTGCGCACGGACAAACGTTGATCGACGACGTACAAAAATGGGTATCGACCCAAAAACAGATAGTGAGCAAAGCAAAATCAAAAACATGGGCTCTTGCGGAAGCACTCATTCAGGAGGGACCGCTATGAACACGCAAGCGTTACTCGCAGAACTCGTGAAGATTCCGTCATATTCCGGCCAGGAACATACGTTGGCCGCTTTCATCATGGATTGGGCCAATTCCCACGGAATTCATGCGCAGAAGCAACAGGATAATGTCCTTATTTCTTTCGTGACGCACGCAAAAAAGGCATTAATCTTTAATGCTCATATGGACACGGTCAAACCCGGACAGGAAAACCTGTGGACCTACCCACCAACGGGAAAAGACGCTGGTGTCGTAAAGAACGGAACATTATACGGCTTGGGCGCAAGCGATGATAAGGCGGCAATTGCGTCGCTCCTGGGGTTAGCCGTTCAACTCCATATATCTCCACCACCGGTCGATATTTTTATGGTGTTTGTCACAAATGAGGAAACGGACGGATCAGGTAGCCAATCATTTGTGCAGTATTTTCAAAATACTTATGCTGCAACATGCCAAAACGTAGCTGCCGTTATCGGCGAACCCACGAATCTGCAAACCATAGAAATTGGCCACAGGGGAAATATGTTCCTACAGATCACGACGCATGGTGACACAGGCCACGGATCGCAACCGGACAAAATAAAAACACATGCCGTTCTGCACCATATAAAAACAATTGAAAAAATCAAGGCGCTAACCAATTCGCTAAGAAAAACGCATACAGATTCGGTACTCGGCAGTCCGTCATTTTGCTTAACTGGCATTCAGACGAATGCTTCATCTCCCAACGCTGTGCCTTCTGCCTGCACATCGACATGGGATGTAAGAACCACTCCCAAACTTCATGCGCATGTTATCCCGCTCCTGAAAAAAACGCTGGGAAAAAACGTTGCCATTACTCACCTCGGAAATCCATCGTCATTTGGATTTACCGCACCGGATTCTCAAATAGTTAAATTAATCCAAAAACTTGTTCCGAATATCAACGTCTCTATCTCCCCCGGCTCGAATGACATTTGTGCATTTACTACCGCCGGCATCCCCGCAGTTGCCTTTGGCCCCGGTCAAAAAGACACTATACATAAACCCGATGAGTGCGTACAATTACAAAACGTTGACGATGCAGTTGATGTATATAAACAGCTCATTAATTCATGGTAATGGTATGAAAAATCTTAAAAAGATTAATCTTTCCGGTTACGGTCATGACTTTCTTCGGACATGGGACAAGTCCGTGGATCATCTCAAAGCGACACTCGCCCTCGCCCAGACGCTGCGCGACTCACGCCGCAAAGGCATCTCGCCGAAAATTTTCTCCTCCGGAATGGCGGTCTCCATCTTCCGCGATAAATCAACCCGTACCAAATACAGCTGCTCTGCCGCGG
>CAZLDC010000083.1:0-4187 GCA_964558385.1 uncultured Gammaproteobacteria bacterium | reverse complement strand
AACCGTTTGATTTAGCTGCATTGAATACATATACTGAAGCTGGGCTTACCAAACTCGCGCCACGCTCATGAATCTCAACGACCACATCCGCTATAGTATTCGCGCGCATCAATTCCATCCAAAAACAATTCAAAACTCCTACCGCCTTTGGGACAAAAAAACTCCCTACTTCATCCATCCCTTGTGGTGCGCGATGACTATTCTGTCGGAAACAGCGCTTCCGCCATCCGTCCGTCACGACGGGGCCATCACGCTTCTCTATCACGATGTCCTGGAGGATACGACAATGACGTTGCCTCCCGCCATTCCCCAAACCATCCGGGCATACATTAACGATATGACGTTCTACGGGGGCATCAACGAGGAAATACAAATGATTTGGAGTAAACAACCAACAATCCGGCTGTTCAAACTGTATGACAAAGTATCCAACCTTCTTGACGCATCGTGGATGCCAGCGAAACTTCGAAAAACCTATACCGCCTATACCCAAAAACTGCTTCAGGATGTTGAGAATAACTTCGGTTCGCTTAATATTGTCAAAACGGCTCACGCCTTGATAGACAAACGGTAATGGAAACTTTTACCAAATATCAGCTCACCAGCACCTATCGAAACCTCCCCATAGAAGTGTTTATCTCTCCGGGAAACAAACAGACAAATACCACGCTTGTACTTCATCCCGGTGCGTTCGAGCCGGCCTGGGGAGATGGCCATCGCTACAAAAAGATTCTTCTTTGGCTTCAGGAAAATCTTTCTTTTTCACCTCATATTGTTACATATCAAACCAGTCGTCTTGGAAAAGCTCCTCCAAAACTTCCGATGGATGGAAGCTATTGGAAGAAAATGGAAACATATTGGCAGGAAATTTTCAATGGAAAGACATTTGACCAGGAACTCGATGACGTAAGGAATATATTTAATTTCCTTCTCTCCCGGGATGCAAAAAAGATTCACTCACTGGGATTTTCTTTAGGCGGAACACTTGCAATGATTCTATCTTCTGAATTCCCCCAAGTGACGAAGGTCTGCGCTTTAGGCTCTGCCATTTCCACCAAGCGGGACTATCTTCCGGTCCTCGCGGGGTATCCTGATAAGCCATGGATTCTGAAACGAATCAGCCGCTTTCCGCACTATATCAATTTATACCAGGGCTTTGAAGATACTGTTGTGCCTTTCCATGATGTTGAGGA
The DNA here is from genome assembly GCA_964558385.1 of uncultured Gammaproteobacteria bacterium. GTDB lineage: Bacteria > Patescibacteriota > Microgenomatia > UBA10105 > UBA927 > CAZLDC01. Next base: position 2,994 of record CAZLDC010000083.1, on the reverse strand, counting down.
GATCTTTTGTGCAGTACAAAAAGCCAAACGCGTGAGTGTCCATAGGATTTCCAAAGCCGATCATATGTTTTCAGGAAAAAATAAATACGGCCTGTCTTCAGCAAATACGTTGCTTCCTGAAATAAAAGCATTTTTTGAATTCGACTTAAAAGTATGATCTACGGTCTTATTGCTATGCTGGGTTGGGGGGTGAGTAACTTTGTTGCCGCCCAATTATCCCGGAAAATCGGAGCACTCAACGCGGTATTTTGGAATACTGTCGGAGTCTTTACCTTCATGCTCCTTGGCTTACCCTTGTTTCATCAGAATTTATTCCTCGCGAGCTCGTACGACTTTTTCATTCTCATGGCAGCGGGTGGATTTTTAGCTCTCGGAGGTATTGCGTTTTACAAAGGAACAAGCCTCGGCAAAGTATCACTCGTCAGTCCCCTATCCGCTTCCTGGCCGATTGTCGTTGCCGTTGTCACGATCTTTTCCACCCATGAGTCTCCCGGCGCGCTTAAGACGCTCGCATTGCTCCTCATTTTTATGGGTGGTCTGGTTGCCTCTCTAAAATTAACGAAATCTACAAAAATTTTTAGTTTTTCCGATCCGGGAATTCCCTATGCATTACTCGCGCTCGGGGCATGGTCCTTCGCATTTTATCTCTTTGGTGTCGTCCTCACGGCTTCACCGTGGCTCACGGCCAATGTGTATTTTGTCTTCTGGGCAGCGCTCGTTACCTTTGCCTATGGCATACACAAACGGGTAAAGTTTTCGTTTACACCGTACAAGACACAGCTCAAACTCTTCCTCCTCTTCACGGTTTCCGCGACCTGTGCTTCTATCTCCTACTCTCTTGGAGTCCGTTCCCTTCAGGCAACACTTACTGCGGCGATAACCAATGCTAGCCCCGCAGTGACGACACTTCTCGCGTGGATCCTTATCCGCGAACGTCTCACGTGGATCCAGAAGGGTGGTATAATTTCTATCATTGCCGGACTTATCATACTATCGTTATAAAAATGAATAAAAATATCCCTATTATTCTCATCTGCGGCGGGTCGTGTTCAGGAAAATCTATTTTTGCCCAGTTATTCACGACTGCATTCGTTTTGGAAATGGATCACTTCTATTTTGGCAAGTCACACCTTAAACCGGAAAAGGATGGCACGTACAACTTTGACGCACCGCAAGCTATCGACATCGCCGCTTGCGCAAGATCCGCGAAGACGCTGGCAGAAGGTAAATCCGCGGTTATCCCTAAGTATGATATGAAAACAAGCGAACGCACCGGGACGCAGACGATTCGGGTGCCAACGGATAAAAAATTTCTCATCGTCGAGGGAATCTTTTCACTTTGTTCCCCGCTTCGTGAGATGGGATTTATGAAAATTTTTCTGGATATACCCACAGAGGTCCGCGTTGCCCGCAGAATGATTCGTGATGTCCAAAAAGGAAGGTCAGACATTGATACATTGGCGTGGTCGATAACTGTTGAAAAAAATCATCGGCTCTACGTCGATCCCCTGAAGCATTATGCGGATCTCGTAATTCCATTTAGCTATAATCCTGTTCAATTTCTTACGTAATACCCAGTTCTCGCAAAACTCCCGATTGATCCTCACGCCAACGATCTACAGAAACAAACCCCCAATGCCCGACACGTTCAAGGGAAAATTCCCCGACTCCAGCCTCTGCTTTCGCAACAACCAAAAAGGTATTCGTCATATGAGGACGGCAGTCAAACAGGCGAAAAGGAGACGGGTCCAAAGCAACTGCTTGGCGATGAATTTCCTTGAGAAGATCCCCTATCTCCTCCCACGAGCAAACGCGCCGTTCTCGCGGGTACGGCAGCATATTCTGATTTAATGGTCCATTAAGCGATATGCCCACCACATCTCCGGATTCCACAAGCGGTTGATATGGCTTAAGTAAATCGTCAATGACAACAACAGGACCCTTTCTCCCATTGTTTCGAAGATTACCAAGCCATTGTTTGACCACTTCATATTTATATTGATTTACCTCAGATAATGACGAGTGTGCACAATACAACAAACCATGTACTGGAATACCATGAGATTTAGCGTCGACTATAGCGTGCTGATGATCGTGAGGAATATCATTCCATTCCATAACCCGCAATGTTGTGTTAAATAATTTGGGGCTGCGAGCCGTCAAAAAACTAAAATCATGTCCCATGAAATAGACCGCTTCAATGGTTTCAATCGCCTTAGGCCACGCGCGGTTTACGAAGGGGAAAAAATCCGGATGTTCTCCCTGTTGAATCTCATCATGGATTTCCATCGCCTTGGCGCTATCTTTCCAGGCGGGAATTTTTCGCGTATGTCCATGTTTTAAAAACTCATCCCATGAAACGTGAATTCCAGTCGCTTCTGAAACGGCGGTCACGACATGCCGGACATGCTCCCACACTGTCTCATCCAGATCAAAAATAATGACCGGTCGTACTTGATCCGGTAAAATTTCCATCGGGGTATACTCTTGTGTACTCCCCCCTTCGTGTGTAATCACTTTCAATCCTGCAATGGGACGTGACCATGGATCAATATAGCGAAGTATTACCTGGTCGGTAGCAAGGATATGTTCTGCGGTTGTCCGTAAATGCAGTTCCTGACTCTCGATTAATTGTCCCATATAAAAATACGGGCAAGTAGAAAACATTGTGATGGTATCACGGCTTGAAAACAAGTCAAGGTGCCTTAATCATATCTTATAGTTTTACTTCCCCTCCACTCTTTGCTATACTGCGCTCCACGCTGTTGTTTCCTGCCGAATTTCATGAACTATGACCTCTTTACCGGAGGTTCGGCCGGAGACGAAGGATGATCATCATCTCGAATCCCCCACCGGGTCCTATCTATTTTCTCGGGCAATTGACGATCACGATTCGCCATTGCCTATCACGAAAGATGCTCTTGGCGGCAAGGGCTTGGGTCTCGTGGAACTCAACTCGCTCGGTCTCCCTGTTCCTCCGGGCTTTATCCTGAC
>CAZLDC010000082.1:0-4505 GCA_964558385.1 uncultured Gammaproteobacteria bacterium | reverse complement strand
ATACGAAGCAGAACACAGGGCAGAGCGATTTCAGGCGGCAGTAAGTGTAGATCCGCCACTTTGTGTTTATGGTTAGATCATGGAGTAGCACCAGGAATTGTTGTCAGATCCGTTGAACTCAAAGAACTGGAAGCTAATCTCCGTGCTGGTCGGATTGATCCATCGCGGCAAGCATATGAAAATCATCGTGCCGATCAGATGGCGTTAGCATTGGAACAATCTGGAGATATGGTGACGGTAAAAGTGGATGGGCCGAAAGATCTGGATAATCAAATGTGGGATTATCTTCATGACCTCGAAGAGGTTGCACGGGGGATTTATCCCCAGGTTATAAGTTCCGAAATATCCCATGGTGCCGTTCCGGATAATGGGTGCGCGCTGGTGCGCGTATTTTCTTTTCCCCATTAGGGTAGCTAGTTTATTCTTCACCCAATCGACAGGAGATCCCCCTCATCCCGCATGAAGGCAAACACGAGGGTATTTACGACTCCGTCGGTTTCTACATCCAGCCAATGTTTGATATCTTTTAATGCCTTTTCTTCCTCTTTGGATCCATCATGAAACACGAGGATATTTCTGCACGGTGCATCCATTTTCTCAGGGACGATGAGGCCATCGTCAGAAACAATGAATGTTACGTTTATGAGGTCAGCGTAATTGACTGTGGGGATAACATCAGGTGTATTGGCCACCGGATGCCCGGCCGCGATTAGGAGGCGGACGGCAGTCGGCGCCCTTCGTTCTCCCTTGTGACAGACGACGGCGAGAAATTCTCTGCGACCAAATTTGCTCCGTGCCACAGATTCGAGCCCAAGAAGGGCAATTGGCCCGTATTCGACGCGTTCGATATTCATTAGGTCCGAAGTGTATCATATTCTTCTAGATTCTATGATGGTATCATCGAGATTAGATTGTTATAATAGTCCACATATGTCTAACTCTGAAGGAAAAATTTACTCATGTGAATTACAAGCAGCACGATATCAGCAAGTAGCGCAACGGAGCATGAGACGGTATCTCCCACCGATCGGTCCATTAGCTCGCGTTATTCGCAGATCAGCGGAATCGGATCGTCCTGCGTCCGGCTCTGATCAAGAGGATCAGAACTTCGTGTATTGTCAACGTAATGAGGATCTCAGACTCCTTTGCGATACAGGCGATCAGGTTATCTTTGCGATTCAAACCGTGCAAGACGCAGTAGATGTATACAGGCCGTTTCTCGAACACCTTTCCCATCGTGCGCCCAAGTATGGGGGTACCCCCGGAAATCTTACCGTCTATCCCATCCATGGAGATACAGTCATCCTTGCAGGTACGATCGATTTCCCCCATGAACATCCTCACGCTCAGACGGAGGGTCTGTCGTGTATCGCTCTACCGGAACCCATCAGTATGTAGTTTTGTCGTACATTTTCCTATCGGTCTTGACAATGCGAAAGATCTGTAATAATATACTTTTTTCGCCCACCCGTCCCCTCGGACTTCACCCTCTCTTTAGGGGGTGAGATCTGAGGGGATTTTGATGCAGTAGTTGTCGAGTCTTCGAGACGTACTACTGCACATCCCGCACTCGCGCCCTTGCGAGGCACGGCTGTAAGCCCTGCGAGCAAGCAAGCGTAGCGCTGGGATTGTGGCGTGAAGGAAGATCCGGCGGACCTAGACCCAGTCACTCATCTTTGCTATCATCAAGAGGCCATGAAAGATCAGATCGCCTCGCTTGTTGCAGCTATCCTTACAGACCTGGGGTTCCCGGATGTGGCCGTTGATGTGCAAACGTGCGAAGACGCCACCCATGGCGACTACACGACCAATGTGGCGATGAAGATCGCGACCAGTTTAAAGTTTAAAGTTAAAAGTTTAAAGTTGAAGTCTCCCATGGACCTTGCACTATCGGTCGTAGAGGAAGTCAAAAGTCAAAAGTCAAAAGTCAAAAGTGGGGTAGGGGATCAGAATATAGTCAAACGTGGTCAGAAGCAGTCAGACAAAAGAGCCCACTACGATATATTATCGGCTATTGACCGGATAGAAGCCGTCCCGCCGGGCTTCCTCAACGTCTTTTTGTCCGAAGCTAGCCTTATCACTTCCATCGACCGACTGCTAAAATTAGGGGAGAGCGGTGGAAAGCCAAAAACGACGATAGATAATGGGAGATTGATGATGGGGGTTGAGGATAGAAAGTCGAGAAAAATAAAAACAAATCCATCTTCTACTCTCCATCCTCTATCTCCGGCTGATGGACCCCAGAGAATTCTGGTTGAGTTCGCCCATCCCAACACGCATAAAGCCTTCCACATCGGGCATTTAAGGAATATCACGACGGGGGAGAGCGTCATCCGTCTCCTCGAGTCTCAGGGCCACGAGGTCATCCGCGTGAATTACCAGGGCGACGTGGGGATGCACATCGCCAAAGCGATCTACTCACTGTTGAAGCTTTCAGCAATCAGCAATCAGCTTTCAGCCATACGAAAACAAGATATCAAAGAAAAAGTCGAATTCCTCGGCCGGGCCTATGCTGCAGGCTCCAAAGCATTTGAAGAAGATCCCGCCGCCAAAGAGGAAATAGGCTACTACAACGCTCTCATCTATGCCGCGGCCCAGCGGCTTGCCCGTGAGCGGGGGATCGATCCGGGTACGACGGACTATCTCGCGCTCGTCAAGCCGGAATATGTAAATAGGCTTGAGACCGTCTACACGCTCTGGAAAGAGACGCGCCAGTGGTCGCTCGACTACGTTGAAACGATCTACAAGCGCGTGGGGACGCGCTACGACCGGTATTATTTCGAAAGCGAGTGCCTCGCGGGGGTCGATCTTGCGCGCCAGGCCGTACAAAAAGGGGTCCTTAAGGAAGACGCGGGCGCCGTTATCCTAGACGGGAAGCCCTATGGCATAGACACCCGGGTGTATATCAACAGCAAAGGCTTGCCGACCTATGAAGGCAAAGAGCTCAAACTCGCCACCATGGAGTCTACCGAGCACGGAGCCCTTGACCGCATGATCCACGTCGTGGGGCCCGAGCAGGCGAGCTTTTTTACAAGTACGTTTAAAGCCGAGGAGCTGTTGGGCACGGTCCGGCCGGGCGTTCAGTATCATCTCATCTATGGCTGGGTCAAGCTCAAACACGGCAAGATGAGCTCCCGCTCCGGCAACGTCGTCCTGGGCGAATGGCTTCTGGATGAGGCAAAGAAATCAATCTACGGCATACTAGATAAAAATGATATAAACAGTGTTTCTCCCGCATCACCCGAATTACCCCAATCCCCCCAAATTCCCCAATCTCCCCAATTACCCCAATTACCCAAATCACCCCTAACCTCCTCCCAAAAAGAACTCATCGCAGAGAAAGCAGCAGTCGCTGCCGTCAAATACGCATTTCTGAAAGTCGGAACGACCAGTGAGATCGCTTTTGATATGGATACGTCGGTATCCTTCGATGGCGATTCCGGCCCCTACCTGCAGTACACGTATGCACGGTGTAATAGCGTGATGAGGAAAGCAGAGGAGCAGCGTGTCACGCGTCACGTATCACGTGTCAAGCAAAACGTATTAACCATGACACATCACTCAATCCCGAAGAGCGCGCCGTCGCGCGGCTCCTGGTGTTTTTCCCCGACGTGGTCGCCGATGCGGCCAACAATCTCTCTCCTAGCACTCTTTGTACCTACCTTTTCAAGCTGGCCGCCTGCTTCAACGTGTTCTACGCCAAACACCCAATATTAAGTAGCAAGCAGCAAGTAGTAAGTAGCAAGGGGAAAATTGGTGATGCCCCTACTACCTACTACCTACTACCTACTACTGAGCTACCTACTACTTCCTCCTTTCGCCTCTCACTCACCGCCGCCACCGCCCGCGTCCTCTCCCGCGGCCTCTACCTCCTGGGCATCCCGTCCCTCGAGCAGATGTAAGATAAATATGGCAGAAGATAAGCATAGTAAAGATCCATTAGATGGTGCGGAAGAACAGGCTGACAAAGAGCTTCGTGATCTTCAGGCTCAAATATCGAGGCTTATCATGAGTGTTGAAGGGACCCCAAGTAGTTGTGAGGCTTTTACGATTGCACATATCACATTTGATTGGATGTTAGGAAAAAGTGAACTCGTTTTAGAGTCAGCAAGCAGGGGCCATACATTGATATTAAAGGCTCATTCAGCCGCGGTACCCGAAGAACATCTTCATGATAGGCGTTGCGTCCTGGCGAATCCAAATGCTAATACTGGTGAGTGGATTGAATTATATGGTAAGGATTAATAACTTCGGGACGGTTCTTGAGTAAATATAGGGACGGTCCTTGAACTGGCCGCCAGCACGCCCCAGATAAGAAGCAGTTTGATGACTCCCGTTTACCCAGCCCCAGTTTTCAGAATCTGGAGCTTGGTTTTTTCCTCCCACCTCATTAAAATTTGTCCATCAGTGCATATGCATAAATATATCCAGCACCTTTCTGTCCCGGGGTCTTGCGCTCCACAGGAATACTCTATGTAGCGAATTATCCCTGTCGCAAGCTTCGT
>CAZLDC010000081.1:3940-4589 GCA_964558385.1 uncultured Gammaproteobacteria bacterium | reverse complement strand
GGGGCAACGCCGGTCATTGCGGAGCTTGCCAAAGCGATGGGAGCCCTCACCGTGGCGGTTGTCACTAAGCCGTTTCATTTTGAGGGTGCGCGCCGGATGGTGTCAGCCGAAGAGGGTATCATGACACTCAAGGATAAAGTCGATACACTCATCGTTATCCCCAATCAGCGGCTTCTCGAGGTCATCGACAAAAAGATGACCTTGCTCGAAGCGTTCCGCGTCGCTGACTCCGTACTTTCCCAAGGCGTGCAGGGGATATCCGATCTCATCACGATGCCGGGGCTTATCAACGTGGACTTTGCCGATGTGAGGTCCATTATGACGAGTGCCGGTAGCTCGCTCATGGGTATCGGTACAGGCGTCGGTGAGAATCGTGCCGCGACAGCCGCCCGAACAGCCATCGCTTCGCCGCTACTGGAGATTTCCATCGAAGGCGCTAAAGGGGTTCTGTTTAATATCACGGGTGGTAGCGACCTGACTATGGCGGAAGTCGATGAAGCTGCCAAACAAATTGCGGCGGCCGTCGATCCGGATGCAAACATCATCTTTGGCGCGACGATCGATGAGAGTCTCGTCGATCAGATCCGAATCACGGTGATTGCCACCGGCTTTGATGAGACGAAGAAGCGGCTCCGGGAACTTTCCGGAA
>CAZLDC010000081.1:632-3930 GCA_964558385.1 uncultured Gammaproteobacteria bacterium | reverse complement strand
ACCCGGCCCGCGACAGTGCCCACGCCAGCCCCGGCGCCCAGCGCAGCGGTACAGTCCACGCCAACGCCTTCATCGGTTTTTCCTGCCGACGACCTGCCTCCGGAGGAGGACGAATTCGACATTCCTGCGTTTCTTCGGCAACGCTCCTAGAAGGTAAAAATAGTCGTTTGAAAGCTCGATGAAAGTCGAGCTTTTTTGTGTTTAGGGCGTCATTATAATACAAAACGACTATGAAAGCAAAAATAAAGCGAAACAAAAGAATTATCAAATGGTATTTCGAAGGTGATTTATCCACTTATGCGATTGCTAAAAAAGTTCGCGCGATATTTCACGAAAATATCGAGCCACCGAATGTCTGGCGCGTCATAAAACGCGATGCAGCCAAATATGGCTACGGAGAAAACCATGAAGCTTAAACGAGGATCAAACCAATACCAGTATCGCCATAAGGGCCTGAAACCCGAGGTTAAACACGACTGTCTGATTCTCGTTATTTTCATGCTTCTTGCTGTTATTGCCGGTCGAGAATATCAACATGCCCACCCAATCCTGAGTCCCTGCCCTGATTCAGGATGTGTTTCAGTGGTGTATGCGGTAGAAAAAAAGCTCTTAACCATCGATGAGATGGTGGATTTCTATGCTACGAGATATACCAAAAACGCCTCTCAAAAATCTTGGATGAAGACAACGCTTCACTTTCTTCTCTATAAAGAGTCAAAGCACGGAGAGGATAAGCAACAGGGTGATGGTGGCCTTGCCGGCGGTCCCCTTCAATTCCACGAAGCCACGTATCAAGAATATCGACAGATCATGATGAAGCGTGGACTAACGGATCACATCGGGTCCCGGTACGACCTTGAAGATGCCATTGAAACTGCAACATGGGCTATATCCGATGGTCGCCAAAACGCTTGGGGACCGATCGCCCGGGGAGAGATCAACCTATGAACTGTTACTGTGGGCAATGCAATCACTTTTATGACGACCCGGAAAATTACGAGTGGATTGAGTTATTCGGCATGTGTTTAGGTTGCGATCATTTACTCGGCGACGTATTGGAGGCTCATGCCGGGGAGCCAATGTTTATATAGGAGGGTCTATGGCAAAACCAGACCAGACAACGACTGCTGCGCCAACAGACAATTTGGCGGCAACCTTCATCAAAAAAGAGATGAAGGACATGATTGAGCTTCGGGACAGTTTCAAAGCGGAGCAGCTCACGTTCATCAAAAACCTTGTCAACAAGGATCTGACGGATACAGAGCTATATCTGTTCCTTATGTTCGCCGGCAAGGTCGGGCTCAACCCGTTCAAAAAAGAAATCATCGCGATTGTGTATGCGAAAGATAAGCCGGAGGAGCGCCGGGTTGGCTACATCGTTACCCGCGACGGAAAGATGGTAGTTGGCCAAGGAAAGATTGCGAACCTGAAAGTAGAGGCAATCTACATCAAAAAGACAAAGACTCAAGATGGCCAGGAGATAACCATTCCGGTCGAACCTTGGGACGGTGTTTTGTGGGGAGCAAAAGCAACATGTACGCGCGATGAAAAACCATACGAGGTCACGGTGCCTCTGTCCGAATACGACACCGGGCGCAACGTATGGGTGACAAAAAAGTCGACCATGATCAAAAAGGTCGCGCAAAGCCAGCTCTTGAGTATGGCGGTCCCGGAGCTCTTGGGTGGCGCGTATGAAGAGGAAGAGATGCCGGAAGCACAGTTGACGACTCGTTCAACGAAGTCGATCAAAGCAGCTGATGCAAAACCAGAGGAAAGTTCAGAAGAACCGGCTGCGGTCGGAAAACTCCCAGACGGAGACAGACCGGCGACAGAGGATCAGATCAACAATCTGAAAACCATGGGAGTTACAGAGATTCCCGATGGTTTAACTAGACAGGGAGCCGCTGAACTTATTAAAAAAACAGCGACGACCGGAAAGGCGGCAGCATGAACCCGGAAGAATTGGCTACGGCGACCAAAGAGCAACTTGTCGAAGCGTACATCCGCATCGGCATGAAGGAAGAAGAGGTCAAAGCGGAAAAGGATGCGCTCAAAGAAGAGCTATTGTCCCGGATGGACACCGATTCGGAGATCGTAGGTCAATACAGTGTCACGCGCGCCCGGAGGGTTTCGTTCTCGACCACGATTGACCAGGCCCGTGATCTTGGAGCAATCAAAGAAGCGGTCGATAACGATGCGCTCAAAAAGATGGCGGCCAACGGCATGGAGATACCCGGCATGAAAGTGACCGTGTATCCGCTTGTTCGGGACCTCAACAAAGTAAAGGAGAAACAGGTATGACCCATCTATCCTACTCCACAATCAACATGATTCTTGAGCACCCGCATTGCTGGCTCAACAAAGTGATGGGTTTCAAGGTGGAAGATAAAGTGTGGTTCCATGAGGGAAAAGAGGCTCACGAGATCATTCAGAAGCATGTATCCGGCAAGAAGATCGACGAGAGGCTGTCACATATAAAGTTCACCTTCCCGATCGTAGAGGAAGTAGATTTTGACCCAAAATGCAAATTCAAATTCATGCGCGAGGGTATTGAAATCATCGGATTTTTCGACGGGCTGGATGAGGAGAACAACCGGTTTCTTGAAATAAAAACCAGCTCGGAGCCATGGCCGATAATCAGATATCAGGCTTCGTATCAGAGAAAACTGTACGCCCTGGCAAAGCCGAAGTTGACGGAGAGCATTTTGATTACCTGCAAGCGGGACCCGGACGCCTGGATGGCAAACCCTCCAAAGGTCTACAGACTACCTTTGACCGCGCAGGATCGCGAGGAAGCAGAGTCCTGGATTGTGACAGCTATTGCATTCATCAAGTCGGGTGACTATACCGGTGACCTTGTGGATGGAAAGTGTATTGACCCGCGGTGCCCATACGGGAATCAGTGTCAATTCAAATAACTATGCAGCAACAGGCAATTTTTGGTCAAGTTGAATCACAAAGCAATCCGGGGAAATTTTACACCGTTCGTCGGCTTGCGTCTGGAGAGATCCGATGTGAGTGCCCGAAGTTTATATTTAGCCGTCGAGGAGAATGTAAGCACACAAAAGCGTTTAGAGAGCACTTAGAAGGTAAACTGACAGCCATTAACAGGGGTTTGGGTCAAAAAGTAGCGGTCTCTTGAGTTGCCAGAGGGTCCCGAGTTTAGGCTCACCTCCTTTCGCAAAGGACACTCTGGTTACTCAAAAGATTGAAATAAGCAAGTACATATCTGCCGGTATGACAGACACAGAATTAACACTACAAGCACTACAAAACGCCGGGAATGCCGGTGTTCACT
>CAZLDC010000081.1:0-622 GCA_964558385.1 uncultured Gammaproteobacteria bacterium | reverse complement strand
CTGGTGGGCACCATCCGCGCAGCTGCTCGCGTCAATGACCTCAAAAATCTTGGATATCAGATCACCGCGCGACCCGAAACGCTAGGAAATGCCCGGGGGGTCCGCTATTTCCTGGTTTCTTCACCAAAGGCAACATTATTTTTTGATGCAATCCGTCAGGTACAGGTATACGTCGAAGTAAAAGAGGCGATTACACAACCAATGACCCAACCAGTCCAAGAGGCGCTTTTATGACCTACCGAGGCAATATCGATAACGAAATAAGTGGAAAAGAGAGGGGTAGATTTTTCAAGGGATACCGACAACGGAGTAAAAATCCATTGTCGAATTGTGAAGAATGTGGACGGCCAATTTTTAACACAGATCGCACCGGTGAGCCGTATAGACGATGCTATCGATGCGCTGGATATAGATAACTATGGCTAGAAAACGAATGATAGATCCGGCAATATGGCAGGACTGGGACTTCGGAAGGCTCTCGGAGCGCGCTCGGATACTGTTTATAGCCTGTATGTCCCACGCGGACGATGACGGATATCTTTTGGCAAACCCGGTGTATCTCAAAAGCATAGCCTTCCTCTACGACAACAGAGTGTCTCCGACAAAAACGGAAAAGTATAGG
>CAZLDC010000080.1:0-4726 GCA_964558385.1 uncultured Gammaproteobacteria bacterium | reverse complement strand
GGCATCAGATCCGTTTGGGTTTTTTGGAAAATGGTTTGGCCAACAGCATCCATACGAGGACTCCCAGACTTCCGATCATACCCGATACAGACAGATAAAGCCAAGAAATAGGCTGTATAGCAAACGATCGCTCCACTGTCTTGCCGGAGACCAGGACGCGTACCGTGCCGGTTCCCTGCGGCAGTGATGAGGGAATGGAAATATTCAGGGGTATCGCCAGCGTCGTAAAGGCCGGTATGGAAAGATGCTCTTTTTCAAGTACAAACGGCACCGCCGTCGCTTCTATTTTTACAGATACATCCTTGGCCTCCACCCCGCTGGTATTTTCGATCGTCACATTTCCCCGTCCGACAAATCCTGAGGTAACGGTAGCCGGAAAATCTATCCGCGGCAGCAGAGTCGCTGTACTGACGGGAATATCCGATTCCAGAAATTCTACGGTGACATCACGCCCTTCCTTTCCTCCCTCCCGGTAAAATCCTGCCGGAAGCGGCAGGGAGCTTGATATGCCATGGATAGCAAATGCGATATGGTTGAAATCCAGCGTCTCAAAGTAATCGACGCCTCCCGTCGTATTTCCCCATGTGGGATCTACCTGGATCCAGACATGTTTATCGCGGTCATAATATTCCGGCCATGCATGCAGCACGTCTGAAACGAGCGAAAGCGGCCGCAGCTTTGCGTTGGTCGTATGCGCGTAGCCGACGACTTCACGGGCAGGGATACCCGCAGCCCGGGCAATAGTGATAAACAGATCGGTAAATTCCATGCAGATAGATTCTTTGGGAGTTTTGAGTGCCGACAGCGCCCCTTTCCTTTTTGGAATTGTTTTCACGCGTTCGTAATCATAGGAAAGGGTAGAAACCACATATTCGTAGATCGCTTTGGGCGTCGTATACGTTTGGGCGAGTTCTTTGATTGCCGGATCTTCCGCCTCCCAAAAGGGGAGCGCTTTGGTATACTGCGCGAGATACGCCTGTGTCGGGACTTCATCAGGGGCAAACTCAGGCGTAAGGGACATCCGCACGGAAACACTCGCTTCAATCGATAATTTTTGACCCGGATTGAGCGTATAGCGCGCAATCCAATTTTGATCTGCATCTTTGATGATTTGTGTGGGTTTCGGTGAGAGGGAATCGATCGTAATTTGCTGATATGCGCTGTCCGGCGGCAGTGCGATATCAGACGTCGCCGTCGTGACCCCCGGGTTTTCCAGATAATACCGCAGCGTGAGCTTCGCATTTTGGGTAGACCCGTATGCCGCGCTTATCCCGCCACTGACCATCTGCTGACGGCTCCAATGTTTGCCGTCCTGCGGAGGAGGTTTGAGATACTTCATGGCTCCAAACGTCGGCGGAGTCTGGATAGAGACAGTGTATTCTCCTACATCAGGATCTGGCGCAATGCCGGGAATGTTTACTTCCCAGATACTCCCGTTTTTTTGGGCAATTTCGAGGTTTTCGTACCGCAGGGTAAATTGCGTCTCTTTTCCCAAGCCCACTATTTGTTTATTGAAAGTGAGGAGGATTTCCGTTTTCCCGTCGTTTTGTGTGATCTTTGGCGTGATGGTCCCACCCTCGTCCCGGGCGATAATGTTGCGCAGGTTCACGGTGTCCAGAAGGATCGTATATTGCTTGGGGTAAAAATTCGTCTGTCGGTTGACGAGGCTGACCGTCTGGGTGACGATTGTAACGCCCGTCGGAGCTATCGCATAGGATACATCATAATTGGCAGTAAACTCACCCGCCGCCTGCGCCTGAGGCGCAGGAATGAGAGAATAAAGGAATAACGGAATAATGGAATAAATAAATAATCGAGTCAGTGTATATAAATAGTTCTTCATTCGCTTATTTCTCATTCACTTATTGCTTATTCACTTATTCTATTATTCTATTATTTTTCTCAGGAATTGTCCTGTGTAGGAATCTCGTACCGTCGCGATATGCTTTGGAGTACCCGTTGCGATAAGCCGTCCGCCGGCGTCTCCTCCTTCCGGCCCCAAATCAATCACCCAGTCGGCGTTTTTGATGATATCCAGATTGTGCTCGATGACGATGACGGTATTGCCGGATTGCGTCAGACGCCCGAGCACCATCAGGAGTTTTTGGAGATCATCAAAATGGAGGCCTGTCGTGGGTTCATCCAGGATGTAGATGGTTTTGCCGGTCGCGCGTTTGGAAAGCTCTGCGGCGAGCTTCACGCGCTGTGCTTCTCCTCCGGAGAGCGTCGGGGCAGGCTGACCAAGTTTGATGTACCCCAGTCCCACATCAACAATCGTTTGAAATTTAGAGACAAGCGCCGGATGATGGGCAAACAATTCCCGTGCTTCTGCGACAGTGAGCGCGAGCACTTCTGCAATCGATTTTCCGTGGAATGATACATCCAGCGTCTCCGGGTTATAACGCGTGCCATGGCAAACTTCACACGTTACGTATACATCGGAGAGAAACTGCATTTCGATCTTTTTTTGTCCTTCCCCTTCGCATGCCTCGCACCGGCCGCCCTTGACATTAAAAGAAAATCTTCCGACGTTGTATCCGCGAAGTCTGGACTCGGAAAGCGACGCAAACAGTTCCCGGATATAGGAAAACGCGCCTGTGTAGGTGGCCGGATTGCTCCTCGGAGTCCTGCCGATCGGTGACTGGTCAATAAGGATCGCTTTATCGATGCGTTCCAAACCCTCGATCTTATCAAAGGGTCCGGCCTCCATTCGGGAGAGCGGATTGACGTGACTGACGAGCGCAGGATAGAGCGTCTCCACAATGAGGCTGGATTTACCGCTCCCGGAGACGCCGGTAACACAAATCAGCTTGCCCAGTGGGAAGGCAACGTTGATTGACTTGAGATTATTTTGGGAGGCCGCCCGGATGACCAATTCAGTGCCAGACGCGTTCGGGAGCCTTGTGCCATCCGACAAACGAGTGATCTTCTTCTTTCCCGTCAAATACTGCGCTGTCAAGGAGTGTTTATTGCGTTTTACTTCCTCTATCGTCCCCTGGGCCACAATGTTACCACCGTGCTCCCCTGCTCCGGGTCCAAAGTCCACGAGATAGTCGCACGACTCCATGGTCTCCCGGTCATGCTCAACGACCAACACGGTGTTGCCTAGATCCCGCAGGCTCTGAAGGGTGGCAATAAGCTTATGGTTGTCGCGCTGATGCAGGCCGATAGACGGCTCATCCAGGACATATAGAACACCGGAAAGTCCCGATCCGATTTGTGACGCCAGGCGGATCCTTTGAGCTTCTCCGCCGGAGAGTGTAGTCGCAGTTCGCGATAGCGTCAGGTATTCAAGCCCCACGGAAAGGAGAAATTGCAGCCGTGCACTGATTTCTTTGACAATCGGCAGGGCAATGGTCCGGTCGGAGTTGGTCGTGAGTGACGCGCCGAATTTCGTGATCCATCCGAGACACGCATCGATGGACAGATCCGTCACTTGAGCGATCGACTGATCATGCACCGTGACCGTCAGTGCTTCTTTCTTGAGCCTCGTACCCGCGCAGTCTTTGCAGATCTCCTCCCGCATATACTTCTGTATTTCCTCGCGCACAAAATCCGACTGGGATTCGCTGAATCTGCGCTTGAGTTCATTGACAAATCCAGGGAAAGTTTCATGGATGGATGTTTCGTCGCCAAAACGGTTTTTCCCCCGAACGTGATAGCTCCGCTCACCGGTCCCATAGAGAAGAATTTCCCGTTGTGTTGGGGTTAACCGACTCAGAGGCGCACGCATATCGATACCATGATCGTGAGTGACCGTCGAGACGACCCGGGAAAACCAGGTATCGTGGAAAAACATTTTTGCAAACGGTAAGATACCTCCCTCGGAAATGGAAAGGTTTGGATTGATGAACCGGTCCGGATCTACCGTCAGTATTTTTCCGAGCCCCGTACAGGTGGGACAGGCGCCATGCGGAGAGTTAAACGAGAACGACCGTGGCTCTATCTCCGGCATGGATATGCCGCAGGACGGGCAACTGAATGCTTCGCTGTAAAGCGTGTCGCTCGTTTCGCGGGGCCGGTCCGGGATGTCAAACCCTTTGTCCCTGATCTGAGCGACCACCAGATACCCCTGTGAAAGGGCAAGTGCCTGCTCCACCGCGTCAGCGAGCCGCGAGCGGATCGCCACATCCGGTGGTTGTTTGAAGGTCTCACCTTGTTTACCGACAAGGTGAGACCTTTTCAGAAACTCAAATGTTTTCAGATCAAATACGAACTTGTCTATAACAACATCTATCGTGTGCTTGTTTGTTTTGATGAGGGTAATATCTTCATCGATGCCATAAAAGTGTCCGTCTACCCGGATCATCCGGTAACCCTTTGAGCGGATGGTGTCGAGAAGTCCGGTAAACTCCCCTTTGCGGTCCCGTACGACCGGAGACAGAATTGCGCACCGGAATAATTTTTTGCCCTCCTGCGCGAGGGTGTCCCGACTCGCGTCAAGGATCATTGTGACGATCTGTGCCTTATCCATCTTGCGCACTTCGCGTCCGCAGGTGGGGCAGTGCGGCACTCCGATGCGCGCATAAAGCAGACGAAGATAGTCATAAATTTCCGTCACGGTTCCTACGGTAGAGCGGGGGTTGTGGCTCGTCGATTTTTGGTCAATAGAAATCGCCGGGGACAAACCAACGATGCTGTCTACATCCGGTTTGTCCATGATGCCCAGAAACTGCCGGGCATAGGAGGAGAGAGACTCGACGTACCGGCGCTGTCCCTCTGCGTA
>CAZLDC010000079.1:3571-4784 GCA_964558385.1 uncultured Gammaproteobacteria bacterium | reverse complement strand
GGTCGAGGTGGAGCGGGCGCTTCGCGTTTTGGATGGCGCGATCCTGGTCCTTTGCGCGGTAGCAGGGGTTCAGTCCCAGTCCATCACCGTTGATCGCCAGATGAGGCGTTATAAGGTTCCTAGGATTTGTTTCATCAATAAAATGGATAAGATCGGCGCGGACTTCCGGGCGACGATCGCCTCCATCGAAGAGCGCCTGGGGGCAAGGACTGCCGTCATGGTAGTTCCTATCGGCCGGGAGCACGAATTTAAAGGATTTGTGGATCTTCTCACGCGCAAAGCATACGTTTGGAATAGCGATGATTTGGGTGCGACGTATGATGAAATTCCGATCCCCGCCGATCTCGTAGAGGAAGTTGAAGCCAGTCGCAAAGCCCTGGTTGAGCGCATCTCCGAAACCGACGATATTCTCATCGAAAAGTTTTTGGGCGGGCAGGAGCCTACCCTCGAGGAGCTCAAGGCGGCACTGCGCCGCGCGGTCATTGCCTACAAACTTGTTCCCATTTACTGCGGTACGAGCCTTAGGAACAAGGGCGTCCAGCCGCTTCTGGATGCGGTGGTCGACTATCTGCCGTCTCCCTTGGACTTGCCCCCGGTTACCGGCATCCATCCCAAAACTCAAGAGAGTGTCGTGCGCAAACGTATTAATGAAGAAGCATTTTCCGGCCTTGCCTTTAAGATTCAGATTGATCCGCATGTGGGCAAACTGACCTATGTGCGTATTTACTCCGGCAAGCTCACGTCCGGCTCGTATACGTATAATTCCAGCAAAGGTGTCAAAGAGCGCGTCGGACGTCTCCTCCTGATGCACGCCAATCAGCGTGAGGAGATCAAAGAAGCCTTCGCAGGAGAGATCGTTGCGGTGGTCGGATTTAAAGATACGATTACCGGCGACACGATTTGTGATGAGGATAAGCCCATCGTTCTTGAGAAAATTTCCTTCCCGGATCCGGTTATTTCTCTCGCCATTGAGCCCAAGACCAAAAACGATCAGGAAAAGATGGGATACGCGCTCCAGCGCCTGTCGGAAGAAGACCCGACGTTTAAGATCAAAAGCAATCTCGAGACGAACCAGACCATCATTTGGGGCATGGGGGAGCTCCACCTAGAGATTCTGGTCGACCGCATGAAGCGGGAGTTTAAAGTAGAAGCCAATGTTGGCAAGCCGCAGGTGGCTTTTAAGGAGACCATCACAAAAGGGGTCGAAATCGTT
>CAZLDC010000079.1:0-3561 GCA_964558385.1 uncultured Gammaproteobacteria bacterium | reverse complement strand
TAAAGTAGAAGCGAACGTCGGTGCGCCGCAGGTCGCTTATAAAGAAACGATTACCCGGCAGGCCGAAGGCGAAGGCAAATACATCCGTCAGTCCGGTGGCCGGGGACAGTATGGGCACTGTTTCCTGCGGATAGAGCCCAAAAACCGCGGAGAAGGCTACGAGTTTCTCGATGAGATAAAAGGCGGCGCTATTCCGAAGGAATTTATCTCTCCTATTGAAAAAGGTGTGAAGGAAGCCATGGAAAACGGTGTTGTTGCCGGGTATCCGCTGGTTGATATGTCCGTTGCCCTCTACGACGGGACGTATCATGACGTCGATAGCAGTGAAATTGCCTTTAAAATTGCCGGTTCTATGGCGCTTCAAGCGGCAGTCAAGCAGGCCGGTGCGACCATCCTTGAGCCGATCATGAAAGTCGAGATTACGACGCCGGATGAATTTATGGGCGACGTCATTGGAGACTTGGGTGCCAAACGCGCGGAGATCCAGGGTTCAAGCAAACGGGGCGCGGTCACGGTTATCCTTGCCCTCGTGCCGCTTGCAGAGCTTGCCGGGTACGCGACGACTCTTCGCAGCATGAGTAAAGGAAGAGCTACTTATTATATGGAGCCGTCGCATTATCAGGAGGTACCCAGGAATATCCAGGAAAAGATCATTGCCAAGAGAGTTTAATGTGTGATACAATTGTTTTTGAAGCAACTGAAAAGTTGTATGTATTGTATTTATTAATGTTGCCCGCTGCAATTTACCATTCGCCTTAGTAGATTTCTACTGCGGCTCACGAAGCGTTTGCTTGGCGGGTCTAAGAAACGCTAAGCTAACATCCTCATTTAATTCGGATTTAGCAAGCGTTTCTAAGAGAGGACTACTATGGCAGACCAGCAAAAATTTGACCGCAAAAAGCCTCATTTGAATATTGGCACCATTGGTCATGTTGACCATGGGAAGACGACCTTGACGTCGGCTATTACCCATGTCCTTGCAAAGCTTGGATTTGCCAAAGCCCTTAAATACGAAGAAATCGATAACGCCCCGGAAGAAAAAGCCCGAGGCGTTACCATTAATATTCATCATTCCGAGTATGAGACCGCCAAGCGTCACTACGCGCATATCGACGCGCCGGGACACGCGGATTACATCAAAAATATGATTACCGGAGCCGCCCAGATGGACGGCGCGATTCTCGTGGTGTCCGCCCCGGACGGTCCTATGCCGCAGACCCGCGAGCACATTTTGCTTGCCGCTCAGGTCAATGTACCGGCCATCGTCGTATTTATGAACAAATGCGATATGGTGCAGGACAAAGAACTTTTGGATCTCGTCGAGATGGAAGTGCGCGAGCTTCTCACGAAATACAAGTTCCCCGGGGACAAAATTCCTGTCATCCGCGGAAGCGCGCTCAAAGCACTTCAGGGAGATGCGGAAGCAGAAAAAGGAATCCAAGAGCTCATGGATACGGTTGATTCATACGTACCGGATCCGGTACGTGAGCTGGATAAACCGTTCCTTATGCCTGTGGAGGATGTGTTCTCCATTAAGGGGAGAGGTACGGTCGTTACCGGTAGGGTCGAGCGCGGTAAGGTGAAGGTCAATGACACGATGGAGATCGTCGGCATGAAGGCGACCCAGACGACGGTCGTCACCGGAGTCGAGATGTTCCGCAAGCTTCTGGACGAGGGGCTGGCAGGCGATAACGTGGGAGTACTTCTGCGGGGCGTTGAAAAAGATCAGGTCGAACGCGGACAAGTGCTCGCCGCACCGGGATCCGTCAAACCGCACACCGAATTTGAGGCGGAAATCTATATTCTCGCCAAAGAAGAAGGCGGACGGCATACACCGTTCTTTACGGGGTACCGACCGCAGTTCTATATCCGCACGACAGACGTGACGGGAGAGGTCACGCTTCCTGCAGGAGTTGAGATGGTCATGCCTGGGGACACCACCAAGATGACGGCCAAACTCATCGTACCGGTCGCGCTTGAAGAAGGTCTTCGGTTTGCTATCCGCGAAGGCGGCCACACCGTCGGCGCCGGAGTGATCACCAAGATTATTGCTTAAGCTTCTTATCTGTCTAAGCGCTTAAGTGAAGAGATTACTATAATGCCAAAGGGAAGAATCCGCGTACGTTTAAAAGCGTATGACAGCAGGATCATAGACGACTGTTGTCAGAAGATACTGGACACCGCCGTGAGGACGGGTGCTCGGGTCGTGGGACCGGTACCACTGCCTACGGACCGGGCGCATTATAATATCGCGAGAAGTCCGTTTATTGATAGGAACAGCCGTGAAGATTTCATGGTCAAGACCCATAAACGTCTGATCGATATCATTGAACCCACGGATAAGACGATTGACCAACTCATGCACCTGGATCTCCCGGCAGGAGTGGATGTGGAAATTAAAATGTAAATTTTTAACTTTAAACTTTAAACTTAGAAAATATAATACATCATTGTCCGGAAATTTTTAATTTTAAAGTTTGCAGTTTTAATTGAATTTACGGAGATACTCTGATATACTTGTGGTCGATATGACAAGAAATTGCCCTCTATCAATCTAAGAAATATCAAAAGTCTCGGATGAGATAACGACCTCAACCGAGGTCGTTCTTGTTATGAATGCACTATTAGGTTTCAAAAAAGGACAAACACAGATGTTTACCGACCAGGGTAAACGGATTCCTGTCACCCTCATACAGGCGGGTCCGTGTTGGGTCACGGAAATAGAAGATACGCCGTCGTATAAAAGTATTCAACTCGGATTCGGTACTACACGACGAATCTCAAAAGCAGAGGAAGGACATACCAAAAAAGCGGGGCTCACAAACAAGCTCCGTTTTTTACGCTCTTTTGATGTTGCGGATATTGGCGATATCAAACCCGGAAGTGAAATCAAGTTGGGTGATGTATTTGGCGTTGGTGACGTTATTCGCGTGACCGGTATCTCCAAAGGCAAAGGATTTGCCGGAGTCGTCAAGCGTCACGGATTTGCCGGCGGTCCCCGTACACACGGCCAGTCCGATCGCGAACGCGCACCAGGTTCGATCGGTCAGACGACCACTCCGGGACGTGTGTACCGCGGCAAACGGATGGCAGGCCGGATGGGCAGCGACCGGGTGACGCAGCGGGGACTTCAGGTTGTTGCAATGGATGCTACGACCAACATGCTTACGATTAAAGGATTAGTACCGGGGGGCCAAAACGGCCTCCTTATTATTCAAAAAGAGCCAGTCAAAACACCCAAAGCTAAGCTTTGATCTTAAAAAAGCTTAGCTTTGATCATGACGATATGCCAAAAGTAAAAAAAACAATCAAGAACAGTACCAAAAAACGGGTAGTCAAAACCAAGCCGGTTTCCCGTGTTGCGAAAACATCCCGCCCAGTCCGGGTGTCTCCCCAGACTCCTGACGCACCCCCATCTCCTTCAGCTCCTGTTTCGATTTCCGTGTTGAGTATTGACGGTTCACCCAAGGGCAAGATGCAGCTTCCGACCGCTGTTTTTCATGCGAAAGTGAATCTTCCGTTGGTCGCTCAGGCGGTCCGAGTGTACCTGTCCAATCAACG
>CAZLDC010000078.1:998-4915 GCA_964558385.1 uncultured Gammaproteobacteria bacterium | reverse complement strand
TCAGACTTGCGTTTTGGGCGGGTAACGTCAGACTTACCGTTTTTGCGACGGATGGCTTGGTCCCGGTCGCGTCTCCAAGCACTGCCGGCTTATCTGGGAGAGCCTCAGAAAGCAGCGAGGTTTCTGCTTTAGCCTGCTGCTTGCGGAAATCATAAGTTTTCCCGAGAATCATCGTCGGAACCGGTGCGTCATTGAGCGTGTCGGTGATCGCGTCAGCCTCCTGATCCTGATAGAGAACCCGGATGGACTCGGTCAACCGACTCGAGCCGTCCAGGTACTTCGTGAGCGTCTCATTTCGAGCAATCCCAAGAGACAGGAGCCACGTGCCCGAGGGCGAGGTAAGGGTCGAGAGTGTTTGGCCCTGTTGTGGCGTGAGCAGAACAATTGCGCCGTCCACGGGGGAGCCCTGCACGTCGTGTACTTCGCCGTACGCGGGTTCAAGTCCCGAGCCCCCTGCGGAAATCGCAGGTCCAGTCGCGGCACTGTAGGGTTTGCTGTTTTGGGTGTAAGCTTTTCCGTTTGAAAGAATCTCGAATGTATAGAGTGTTCCTGGCGTGAGAGACCGGATGGTGACACTGTGGGTGAGTGTTGTTTTCCGTTTAGCGGCAGAGTCACGGTCGTCAAAGAATGTAGACGGCGTATGCTTGGGGGTGAGGAGCCGGACAGCGCCACTAGCCGGAATCTGTGTTGTCCAAACGACCGTAAATGCTGTGTCTGAAATATTGGCAAGCGCAACGCTCGCGGGGATGGCGGTTTGAGCGGCGGACGTCGGTTTTTTAGTATACCACTCAAAGAGCGAAATCACGCCGGCTACGAGAAGCACGATAAGCACAAGTCCAAGAAGCGTCGGGATGCGAAAACTTCGCTGTGGTGAATATGGCGTGGTCGGATGCATGGTACCTATTGTGATACGGATTACCTGTCGGCGCAAGAGCGATCATCGTTATCCCATTAATACGTTTTGCGCTCTTTGAGACTTGAAAGTATCTGCGTATCGATCGATGAGGACAGCGGGGTGACGATCTGTTGCACCGGGTGGGAGACCGTCGTTGTTTTGGCGGTTTTTATCAGTTCAAACGATATCCACAGGAGGACCGTAAAAAAGGTGAAGACAGAAACGAGCAGTAAATCTTTATCGTTATCCATGTTAATCACTATCAATATAATGGGACTCAAGTCGCATGACAAGTTTGAGTGGGATACTGCCAAACGCTATCTGTTGATCGCTTTCTCGGCTGGGTGTAAAACTCAGCGCGTCAACAGTAATGATTCTTCGCATCGTGAGGATGTCTTCGATGATTGCCTGAAGAATATCATAAGTGCCGACGAGCACGACAGATAATTGAACGGATTTGACTTTACGGTTTGATATGGCTTTGATCGCACCCGTTTTATTTGGGGCGGATTGGGCTTTGGAGAGAAGCGGTGCGGTAGAGCTTGTAATTGCCGAAATGGATGCACCGCGGATGATGGCTATGTTGCGGATTTGCCCGAGCGCCGTGAGTACTTCAGGTGCGGGAGGGACTGCCTGGGCAAGATACGGCAGATCCGGCTCTATACTTTGATAGGTAGCATGCGCCTCGATGAGTTTGCCGATTTTCTCTTCCATCTGGAGGCTCACGAGCTTGTTGTCTTCTATTTCTTTTTGGAGAAACAGTATGGTTTGCAGGGTCGGTCGGATCGCATACCAGCCAAAGAGCGAAATAGCCAGGAATGAAAAAATCGCCGTCGTGTAGACGCGCACTTTAGGCTTTACCGCGATTTCCTCAATCGACTGATAGTATCGCTTATACCGATGAAGTTCTGTTTTATAGTTAAAAGGCATAATCAAAAATTTGAAAGTTGAAATTTGAAATATCGAAATTGGACATTCGTAATCGAAAAACGATAATCGTTTTTTCGTATTTCGATAACGACTTTCTATTTTCTAATCAACGAATTTCCAGTTTCATCAATATATTCTCGGTTATTTTTTGTTTGCCAAATACGCTGTAAATTTAAACTCAATACCGGTGAGCGCGCTTTTTTTGATATCGCCGATGTCTATGCGTGAAAATTGTTTCGCGGCCTGAAGATTGGTGAGGAATTGGGAAAAACCGCGTGTTGTACCGGCAACTGCTGATACGGACAGTCGGTCCGTCGTAAAATCCAGCGTTTCAGCATAGACGTCTGAAGGAAGCAGGGATTGCAGGAGTGTGAGCGTCTCGAGCGGTACGAGCTGTTTTGCCATGGTTTGCTTGAGTTTATTCGTTTCATCCTGGATCGATCTGATGTCACGCTCGAGGTCACTATTGGCTTCTAATATAACTTGTTTCTGGGCAATTTCTTCTTTGAGATCGGTGAGTTTGCGGTCGAGACTAAATCGGGATATGAACGCGAGCAGAACGACAATCTCCGTGCCGATCATAATGTAGCGTCCGTACGTTAATGCCCACCCGATGAGTCTTCCCTGCGGGGTATGCTTGAGGTCTTCTTGTCCCAGAAGATTGATGGCGATGGGTTTGGCAGGCATACTTCAATAATAAACTAATACTACCAATACTACCAATAACCCAATACTATCAATGGGAATATTACGATTTTTTTAGAAGTCGTGAGAGGCGGGATTTGAGGCGTGATGCTTTATTTTTATGGATGACATTTGTTTTGGCTGCTTTGTCGAGTTTGCCAAAAGCATGGGCGAGTGCTTTGGTCGTCGGATGTTTGCGTACCGCTTTGACGGCTTCCCGGACAGAAAAACGGATAGAAGCGTTGTGCGCCTCACGGGAAATATCTCCGTGAAGCTTTTTGATGGCTTGTTTTGTGATTGGCATACGCGAGAAGTATACCGTACTCCTCTCTAGTCGGTCAAGCAGCGAAGGATTATAATAACCCCAGATGAAACGATTATTTTGGCAGATTCTCACGAGGCGTCAGACATCTATTGGATCGGCAGCGTTTATCCTCGCGACGATGGTAGCCGCATCCCGGTTTTTGGGACTGATCCGTGATCGCATGCTTGCTGCCCGATTCAGCGCCGATGAATTAGGAGTTTATTTTGCGGCATTTCGGATGCCGAATTTGCTCTTTGAGCTGCTTGTGATGGGCGCACTCACGACTGCATTCATCCCGGTGTTTACCCGGTATCTGGCGGGGGACAAGGAAGAGGATGCGTGGGCTATGGCCTCGGTGATTATCAATATATCTCTGTTGGCCCTTGCCGTGATCGCAGTTCCGATGTTCATCTGGGCGCCGTTTGTGTCGCGGATATTTGCACCAGGGTTTACCCAGATGCAAGTAGATCAGATGGCTTCCTTCACGCGGTTTATGTTGGTGTTTCAGGTGGCGCCGCTTCTTGTGGGAAACTTTTTTACCGGCATTCTGCAGTCGTACCGTTCCTTTCTCGTGCCTGCTCTCGCGCCGGTAGTTTATAACATCGGCATCATTGTCGGGCTCGTACTCTGGAGCAGTGCATACGGACTGTGGGCACCGGTCATGGGGGTCGGTATCGGTTCGGTCTTATTTATGGCCATACAGATTCCGGTGCTTCTGTCCCTCGGGTACCGACACCGGTTCGCTGTTGATTTTCACCATAAAGGCGTACGGGATGTCCTCACGCTCATGGGCCCCAGGACGTTGGGATTGGGAGCCTCCCAAATTGATACGACCGTCGATCTTATGCTCGCGAGTTTTCTGGGAGCCCGCATGGTGACGATATTTAATTTCGCCCAGCATTTACAGCAATTACCGGTCGGACTGTTCGGTGCGACGATCGCCCAAGCCGCGCTTCCGACGCTTTCGCGAAGCGCTGCCAATGATGACCGCGCAGAGCTCAAGCGCTCGACGAGGCTAGTAAGCACGCTTTCGAGGCCAATCTTCGATGCACTCGCTCGAAGGATGTCGAACAGAATCGCGCGCTCGCGAAGGCGTGCTTCGAG
>CAZLDC010000078.1:0-988 GCA_964558385.1 uncultured Gammaproteobacteria bacterium | reverse complement strand
TGTTTCAGTTTAATTGCTTCGTTGGTAGGCTGCGGCACTCTGATGTACCCTGAGCGCAGAGGACAAAAAAGCGGGAGGATTGACCCCGCAGTCGCTATTTTGGATGGAATCGGCCTGTTGTTTTTCATCATTCCGGTCAGCGTATTTTTTATCATCCTGCGGACGCCGATTGTGCGGCTTGTATTTGGCGCGGGACGTTTTGATTGGGAGGCGACCGTGCTGACCGGCATGACACTGTCGATGTTTAGCTTGTCTCTGGGAGCTCAGGCAGTCATCCATCTTTTTGCCCGGGCATATTACGCGCTCTATGACAGTAAAACGCCGGTTGCGATTGCCGTAGGCAGCATCGTGCTCAATGCGGTGTTGTCGATCATATTTATTTCCTGGGCGGGATTTCCGGTGTGGTCGCTTGGGCTATCGACATCCATTGCGAGTTTCATCCATGCGGTGGTGCTTTTTGTCTGTTTGGATAAAAAATTGAGCACGTTTTCGCGCGCTGAACTTATTAGTCCTTTGGTGAAAATGGGCGTGGCTGCCCTCATCGCGGGACTCTCGATGTATATACCGCTCAAGATTCTCGATCAGTTGGTATTTGATACGACGCGCACCTTTGGCTTAATACTGCTGACCTCTTTCACGATGACGATTGGCATGGGGGTGTATGTTTTCCTCTCATGGGTGATGGGAGTGGGAGAAGTGCATTCCCTCATGTCGATGATGCGGCGCGTCGGGCGTGCTCCGGGAGTGCTTTTGGAACCCGCACGGGAAGTCATCAACGGCGGGACGCAGGATAAGGTGGGGTAAATTACCGCTTGGATATCTCCAGAACTACGTCGGTCTGAGCAGGCATGAAAATCTGCCGCGAAAGGACGCCGTCTGAGACCGTCAGCTCCTGTGTTTTTGATGGTTGCGGCGCATATTCAGGAAGATATTGCAGTCGCATATCATAGGTCCCGTTTGTGAGATTGGATATCAAGAGCGGTACGGT
>CAZLDC010000077.1:0-4983 GCA_964558385.1 uncultured Gammaproteobacteria bacterium | reverse complement strand
GGGCAAAGTGATTTTTGTGCTTGGACTCCTCATCATGCTCTATGGTGTGTGGAAGATGAGGTATAATAATTCCATAAGCACCAAGCATCAAATACCAAGCATCAAATAAACTCCAATTTCAAAATTCCAAACGTTTTGAACATTGGTGCTTAGAATTTTGATATTGTTTGGGATTTGGTGCTTAGGATTTGGTATTTTGAAGTATATGTATCCCATTCTCTTTACCATCGGCGGCGTGCATATCGCGAGCTTTAGCATCTTCCTCATCCTCGGGTGGTGCGTCTTTTCTTTCGTATTTTGGAAATCGCTGCGGGATGATGGTGTCCTCGAGGAGCGGATATTTGACCTGACGTTTTACGCCTCGACCGTGGGACTGGTCGCTGCGCGAGCGTGGTATGTGCTGACCCACTGGGGCAATTTCTCAGGAAGCCTCATCAAAATTCCTGCCCTCTGGGTGGCGCCGGGTATGTCTTTGATGGCCGGGGTGATAGCGGGACTGCTGGTCATGCTTTCTATCGCAAAACGCATGAAAATTCGCCTGGGGACCGTATTGGACGGTGTGGGAGTGGCTCTTCCCGGCGCGCTGATCGTGGGCGGAGTGGGATCGCTTCTGGACGGAGGCAGCATTGGGCGCGTGGCCGCCGGCCTTCCCTGGGCGATCCGCTCTGTAGGGCTGGGCGAGCCGCGCCATCCGTATCCTCTGTATATGATTGCACTCCTCGTTATTATCCTGCTCATCGTGGGTCTCCTTTCTGAGCGCGCGCGTATATGGAAGTGGCCACTCGGCCTGCCTGGCCTCATGTTTTTCTTTTTGTGGTCAATCGCGATCATTGCGCTTGAATTTACTCTGGAATCTGACGTATACTGGTATGGAATAAGCGCAAGGGGATGGGAGGCGCTTGTTTTATTTTTGAGCTGTATCGGCGTATGGTACGGTGCTGCCGGCGGAAAATTTATCGTCCGTGAGCGGCTCGAGAGGATAAAAGGAGTACTCTATGCAAAGTTTTCCAAGCGACGTTCTTGATGCTATCCGTAAAGCCCTCGAGGAGGAAAAGACCCGGCTCGTTGCTCAGATTGCTGAGCTTGCCGCCCAGGATCCGTTTGCCAATCATGATCGGGTTAATGACAACGCAGCCTCTGATATGGAAGCGAGCGAAGAGAGCAATCATGACCGCTATGCCGCCATGGGCGATGAGCTCAAAGCGCGGGTTACGGCCATCGATGAGGCGCTCGGGCGGATCGGACAGGGATCGTATGGGTATTGTGTCGGGTGCGGCACCATGATCGACACGGACCGCTTGGCCGTTATCCCCACAGCAACCCTTTGTTTGGAGTGCGAGAAGAAGAGGAAGTAACATTGGTATAAACCCAAAATCCTAATTTCTAAATCCTAAACAACATCAAAATTCTCATGTTCCAAATTCAAAAACGTTGTATTTATTGGGTTTTGATATTTGGATTTGTTTAGGATTTTGGATTTAGTATTTAGAACTTGAATCTTACTATCCCCATTCTCTACGAAGATGAGACCTTGCTGATTATCGATAAACCCGCCGGAGTTGTCGTCAACCGGGCACAGTCCGTTAAAACGGAGACGGTGCAAGATTGGGTGGAAGAGAAATCTACAAATCTACAAATTTACAAATCTACAAATGAGAACAAAGACTTTGTAGATCGGGCGGGGATTGTGCATCGGATCGATCGCGAAACGTCAGGTATTCTTCTTATTGCAAAAACCCCAGAGGCATTTATTGCGCTGCAGCGGCAGTTTAAAGCACGAGAAATCACAAAAACGTATCTCGCGATCGTGCACGGCAGACTGGTACCGGAGGAAGGGCAGATCAACGCGCCCATCGACCGGCTCCCGTGGAACCCGCAGCGCTTTGGCGTCATGCCCGGGGGGAAGGAGTCGGTGACGAGATACAAAGTAGTCAAAAGTCTAAAGTCTAAAGTCGAAAGTGAAGATATCACGCTCGTAGAAGTCTATCCTCAGACGGGGAGGACCCATCAGATTCGGGTGCATCTTAAGTACATTAATCATCCGATCGTTGGTGACTATCTTTACGCGGGAAGGAAGACGAGCCGGGACGACCGGGCAGGGGATGCGTCCCGTGTCATGCTCCACGCATGGAAGATCTCCTTCGGGCATCCTGCGACCGGAAAGACTCTTGCAATCGAGTCCCCGATACCGGATGATATGGATAGGATTATAAGAGAATCTACAAATAGCAAATCTACAAATATACAAATGAATGGATAATCATTTCAATGATTCATTCATTAGGTCGTTACTATATTAATTTGTAGATTTGATGATTTGCAGATTTGTAGATTAAACAATTCGTGTCTCCACAACATCTCACTCTCATCACGACGTTTCTTTTGCTCTTTGCCGCAGCAATCGGCGGCGGATCACTTGCTCGGATCGCCCGACTTCCGACGATCGTCGGGTATATCGGGGCGGGGGTGCTCATCGGCAATATCAGTTACCAGGCGCTCGATCATGGGATGCTGCGGCTCGTTGCAGAGGCTGGCGTGACGCTTCTTCTGTTTACCTTGGGCGTTGAATTTTCTTTTTTGCGTCTGCGAAAAATTCTCTCGTCGATCCTCATCCCCGCGGTCCTGCAGATTGTGCTTTGCCTGGTGCTGTTTCTTGTATTTGCCTTGGGGTTAAGATTTGCGCTTCTCCCGGCGCTTTTTATGGCGGCTGCATTTGCTCTTTCCTCGACGGCCGTTGTCGTGAAAATACTCTCTGAGCGGGGAGAGCTGGAGACTCAGCCCGGGGAAGTATCTACCGGCTGGCTAGTCGTACAGGATCTCTCCGTCATTCCGATCATGATCCTGTTGCCGACCGTGGTGCGGATATGGGGGGCGCCGGATATGGGGGCCGCTTGGGTCATCTGGTCGATAGCCGCAAGCATCATCGCGTCGGGTGTCACGATTGCCGTGGTCCTTACTTTGGGTAAGTACGTCATACCGCGGCTCCTTCAGTACGCAGGTAGTTTAGGCAGCCGCGAAATGCTGCTCGTTGTGACGGTATCCATTGTATTTTTGTTCTCCGTCATTTTTTCTGCGGTTGGACTGTCGGCCGCGTTGGGCGCATTTATCGCGGGGCTCGTGATTGCTGAGACGAGCCAGAACCACGCGATTTTTGCGGAAGTCCGGCCCCTTCGGGATCTTTTTGCGATCGTGTTTTTTGTGTCGATGGGGATGACGGTGCCGATCTCGACGGTTCTCTCGTTTTTCCCGACGATCCTAATCCTGCTTCTTCTTGTGATCGTGGTCAAATGGGTGGTGGTATCGCTCCTGCTGCGCTTCGTTGGGTATCATCAGAAGACCGCGTTTCTCGTCGGGCTCAATCTGACCCAGATTTCTGAATTCGGTTTTGTGATCGCGGGTCTCGGGCTTGCCATGGGGGCAATCTCCCAGGATGAGTATTCCGTCCTTACGGCGGTCACCTTCGGGACGCTGTTGGTCAGCACACCCCTGCTTGCTGCCGGACAGAGTATGTATTACTGGTTTGTCCGAACGGTCGGGCACGCACTGCCGACGCTATTTCCGGTGGGGGATATCAAGCCCTCGGGAGCCGAGCAATATCCGATCGAAAACCATGTGGTGATTTGCGGATACGGGAGGGTCGGCAAGTATATCGGACGGGCGCTCGAGATGGCAGATATACCGTTTTTGGTCGTGGATTACAATCATCAGACCGTCAAGCTGTTGCGTGACCGGGGAATCAAGGTCGTGTATGGGGACCCGGCGGATCATGATGTCCTGGACTTTGCTCAGGTAGATCTCGCGCGCGCCATCGTCATCGCCATACCGGACCGGCATACGCAGGAGCTCATTATCGGACACGCCCAAACCCTCAACCGCCGGATTAAGATCATCTGCCGTACGCATCACGAGGAGGATCAGGGACGGCTCAAATCCCTCGGGGTCACGACAATCATCCAGCCGGAATTTGAAGCAGCCGTCACCGTCGTCGAGCGCCTCCTGCCGGAGTTTGGCGTTTCTTCTGATGACGTGGGTGGCAAAATCAGCCGCCTCAAAATCGAGCACGGGATGGGGTGAGGGTAGTTAGTTTTTTTTAGTTGAGTCTTCTTGCGGGTTTTCCTTTATTCGTAGATTCCTATAAGGATAGTGAGAGAAATGATTTGTTAACATCATGTATGATTGACAACAATAACGCGGCCGCGTTATTGTTGTCAATGGGAGTTGTATATGGCAATAAGGAAGAAGGTGCCGCAGAGTGTCTCCAATTCCAAACTGGCTAATCCAGTGAGGATTAAGAAACGGAAACTGAAACAATCGGCATTTGCCAATATCGATTGGAAGCGGGCCGAGTTGATTTTTCATGATGTGCCTGCACAGGAGAAGAATCCTGGCAAGTATCCCTCGACGAAGGAGATGTTGATGTTTCTTGCGGGAGTGGGTGTGGTAGGGCTTATCCTGGCCTTCCCACCCATTATTACCGGTGTAGCTGCATTCGTCCGACTCGGAGAGCGGAATTATAGCGGATGGGGAATGCGAAGAATGCTCAAGCGTTTAAACAAACAGAAATATATATCCGTAAGTAATGAAGGCGATGGGAATGTGACAGTACGGATCACCAAGCAGGGGATGACGAGGGCGCTATCATATAAGCTTGAATCCATGGTGCTACAAAAGCCAAAGAAGTGGGATGGAAAATGGCGAGTAGTGATCTTTGACATTCCGGAAAAGCACAAAGGATTGCGGGATGTATTTCGAATGCGGATTGGTCAGCTTGGGCTTTATCAGTTGCAAGAAAGTGTGTACGTATCACCGTATTCGTGTTTTGATGAGGTAGAGTTTCTGCGGGAGCTTTATGGTGTATCATTTACCGTACGGTATATTGTAGCGAGTCGTATAGAAGATGACGAGTATTTAAAACAACGCTTTGAGCTTGATTGATAACAATAACGCGGCCGCGTTATTGTTGTCAATGGAAAGGAGAGTTTT
>CAZLDC010000076.1:0-5030 GCA_964558385.1 uncultured Gammaproteobacteria bacterium | reverse complement strand
TTGGTCATCCCGCAGGTAGTCCTGGGAGAAGTACAGCATATCGCCGACAGCGCCGATGCGGTACGGCGAGCCAAGGGCAGACGAGGGCTTGAGGTAGCCGGGAAACTCAAAGGGCAAAAGGCAAATCCTTTGGTGAAGGTAAAGGTCGTGGGCGATGACGCCCCGGAGGTGAGTGAAGTCGATCATAAACTTACGGCACTCGCGAAGCGCTGGGACGCCAAACTCATCACGGTCGATTTTAACCTCGCCCAATACGCCCGTGCGCAGGGTCTGAAAGTCCTCAACATCAATGACCTGGCCCAGGCGCTCAAGATGTCCATCGTCCCGGGAGAGGAGCTGACGATCAAGATCACCCACGAGGGGAAGGAGCGGGAGCAAGGGGTAGGGTATCTCTCAGACGGCACGATGATCGTCATCGACCAGGCCCGCTCTCTCGTCGGTCGGGAAGTCGGGGTCGTGATCACAAAAATCCATCAGACTCCGGCAGGGCAGCTGTTTTTTGGACGGCTCAAATAAACGCGGGCGCTTCGCGTGACAAAATTTTCTCGATCCGCTGCTCGCAAGTCTCCCGAAAGCTCGACGAGCGTGATGTCCTCATGGTTTTTCTTCTTCATGGCGTCCTGGTGTTTTAGCTCGGGAAGCGATCTTCGAATATTTTATCCCGCTTCGCGCATGGTAATATAGGTATCCCAAAGTTATCCACATAAAATTATCATATTTTATTTAGGCTGTCATAGTAATCTTTTTGACGATAAATAAACTATAAGCTACGGGAAATTCAGGAGGAAAAATCCTATGGGACTTGACAGAGGGGTGGGGCGGGGTGTTTACTATCTCTATATGACACTGCTCGCTCAAATGGGTTTGGGAGTGTCCCGAGTTATTACCCGGGGCATGAGCGTGTTGGGGTTTTCGGCCCCCCAGAAGGGCCGCGTGTCGCCTCATCGGCTCGAGCGGGAGCGCTTCGAGGGAGAGGTGCGGAGTCAGTTCCTCAAGCTCAAGGAAAAGGGGCTGGGGATACGGGTGTTTACGCTTTGAGGAGAGGAGAAAAGGATGGGAATCCTCCCATTCTTGCCGTTCGCCTTACCTACTATTCGTAGCGCGGCTCACGGAGCGAATTTAGGAGGATTGGTGTAGAGTAAGCTTTTTCTCGAAGAATCGAAAAAGCAACTCTACACCAAAAAAAAGCATCACCACCGCTCGCATACAAATTTGGGTTTGGGCGACGTGTAGTAATGCTTTTTATGCTGGCATATCTTTCTGGTTACAGAGAAGATTACTGCCTATGGATGTAACACTACCAATGGTGGTGTTTTTTGTCAACTAAAAATAGTGAAGCTGGAAGGGGATAGAAAGACTGCTCTGGCGGTCTTTTTTTATGGAAATTTTTTGATCTAAAAAGGCTTCGGGCATCAGATTTATTGGCCGCTTCGGATTGGGTTTGCGTCATGGTGATAGCCGTTTGGTAAATATTTTTCGGAGACGCTCGGCACAAATTTTTGTGACTGTAAAGAGGATCTCGCCCTCGCTCAATGAAGTTTTGCCCCGGAGACCTTGGGACCTTCTCGTCCTGTTGCGGCAAAACTTCAGTGCTCCGGTAAAATATTCACCTTCGCGTCTATCGCCTATCTATTCGTTCGTTGACTGCCAAGTATTACAGATGTATACCACTCACGATAAGAATCGTTCGAGTATCCACCCATCCTAAACCGCTTTGCGGCGCCAATGGCTTGCAAACCGGCGTAAGATGGGTGTATGCCACTCGCAAAGTATGCTCGGGTATAACTCCTTCTAGACTGTATTTTGCAATGGGGTTGCAAAATACAGTAAGAAGGGTATACAATCCTTTCGAAACGGGATCATTGATCGATATTGAGGGAAAAAGTTATACAGTTGCATCCGATTGTACTTTGAATGGGGAGTTGGCTGTTGGGCAGGCAACCAACTTCCCATTGAGAGGATAATCATTGCGCGAAATGCTTCAGGGGCATAGTGCGGATGTTTGGTAGATCCAGATTTTTTCTTCGCTATCTTTAAATACCGGTTGAAATGAGTCACGGAAATAGTTGAGGTCGATCATGGGCAGATTGGGGTCGCCTTCGGTATCTTCGACGGTGATGTAGGAAATATCGTATTGCTTCAGGAGCGGACAAAAAACAGCAGGATCGCGGCTTTCGTACATCAATTTCATTTCGTCATTTCTTTTGTACGTGTCGTAGCCTGCAGACCAGGCAAAGTACGGCCAGCCCATGAATACTTTTCTCCCGGCAAGCGAGGCGGGGTGGTAAAGGAAGGAGCTGTTGAGAAAGACTGCATCTTTGGGAGTATTGGCGACGATCCAACTCGCGGTTTGATTGTTCCCCACGTCGGCGAGAGCACCCTTGGTGTCATTGAATATCACGAAGAAATCGATGAGACCTGACAGAGTCAGGAATACAACTAATAATCCAATAATCCAATAATCCAATAATCCAATAATCCAATGTTTGAAAAATCGTTTAATATTTTGAAAAAGTTGGGTGACGACGAATGCGGAGATCATATAGCCCAAGATCAGGGCGAAGTTGAAGAATTTGTGGTTGGCCGCGACTTCAACCGAGAATTTAAACAGATTGCCGATGACAAAGAGGATGAATAGGGGGAAGAGGATACGACGAGTGGATTTAGGAATGAGAAAAAACCCGAGAGGGACGAGGAATGCGTGAAGGCCCAAGTTTTGGAACCAGAAGGAGAGGAAGTTCGTCATCGTGAGGCGGTCAAAGATGAGATAACCGGGGAACCAGGTAGAAGAAGCACCAAGCACCAATTTCCAAATTCCAAACAAATTCCAATGTTCAAAATTTGAATTTCCAAACGATGAAAGTGTAGCGATCTGCGGAAGGATGAGGAGGGTGGCGGTGAGGCTGGTGACGGCCAGAGTATTGCGAAGGCGGGGAAATGCGAGAAAATACCAAGCAAGAAGGATCGCGAATATGAGGAGAGAGGGTTGGTGAAAGTAGGGGAAGAGACCGATGAGGAGGCCCCAGAGGAGTGCTGTGCGTAAGTTCCAAATTCCAAGCATCAAATTCCAAACAAATTCTAAATTCCAAGTTCTAAATATCAAACTTTGAAATCTATTATTGATCCTTGGTGCTTGTTTGGTGCTTGGTGCTTGGTGCTTGGAATTTAATGCTACGGGGGATAGGGACCTTCGTGTGATCCAGTAGATGAATAGGAGGATGATTCCGAAAGCGAGCCCGAGGTGGCGCTGGTTTGTGTAGATATTCAGGTTCCAAAATGCGCTGACCATCCCTCCGTCCCATGGGCCGAATGCGGGGAAGGCGCTCGTGCGGATGATGTCGAGCGGCGTGTCGAGGGAAAGCGGGTGATCGGAGAAAAATTTGAGGAATGAAAGAGAGCCGTTGAAAAGAAAAAAGAGGACGGAGAGAAAGGCAATCTTTTTCTCTTTAAAAAGCACGATAGCCAGGGACCAAATGCCCGTGAGGAGTAGGGTAAATCCGAGGATACTGGGGATATTGAGGGCCCAATCGAGGCGCATCCCTAGTTTTTCCAGAAGCCCGACGACCATATAAAAAAGGAAATGGTAGCGGATAGGTTGCCCAGAGAAAATGGGATACACGGGGGACTGAAAGCGGAGAAGCAGGTCAAAATTGTCACCCATCGAGAACGAGCGGATGAGGGGGATGTGGCTGCCAAAGTCGCTCCAGACTGTGCGGGCGATGAGGATATTTTTGCTGGTATTGTTGTATCCGAAGGTGTGGAGCATGAGCCATGAGGAGAAGAGGAGATACAATATAATGATGAGGATGCTCGGTATGCGTTTCATATCGCTGCGGGTTTCGGGAATCGAATGCGCGCTTAGGTCGGCATGCCGTTTTTCGTACCGTCAAGGTCCGCACCGTTGTCTCTCCATGGAGCTCTTTTCGCCAAGGCCGTGACGGTACTTCAAAATGCCCTACCCCCCCGCGCGTTCTATCCATTGTTTGTCATACATTCTTTTCTTTAACGTTATTTTTTATTATATGTTACTTTTTTTTGCATTTGCATTGTTGCGAAGTAACGAAGTAACCATCGAGCGAAGTAACTTTTTTGCTGCTTTTTGTCCCAGCTCTACTGCATAATTGGTCCCCCGGTCCCAGGGGTAGATGCTGTCCATGTTGGCCAGATACACGCCGGGGATTGGCGTCACGAGCTTTGGCGCGCGGCGGGAGTAGTGGAGCTCATGGACGGGCTGGGCGAAGGGAGCGGTGAAAAGGTGGGTAGTAAGTAGTTGGTAGTCAGTAGTAGGGGTGAGGTGCTTGATATAGGGAAGAAACACTTTAAGAAGTTGTTCTTTTGTCATCGAGAGGTAGGGGTGGCCATCGGGGAGATAATTGCCGAAGTAGGTGAGGTGGTGGCCGCCGTAGTATTTTTTATCGATCATGTTCGTGTGGGCGACGACGGCGAGGAATGGAAAGGTTCGATCCATGATGTTGAGCCAGTAGGCCCCGCACCGTTGGCCGCTCGGTGCGGGGTAGGTGCCTGTCAGAATGGGCTCTTTGGTTTCGAGAATCAGGGTTTGGGCGTGGAGATGGGGGATGGCGCGTAGCGCGGCAAAGTAGGTAGTAAGTAGTTGGTAGTTAGTAGCAAGGGATGGATTATTAAGGAGCATTTGAGAAGCGATTGTAGTTGGCGTCGTAAGAAGAATCTGATCGAATTTTTCTTTTTGTTTATCCCATACTACTTGATAATTACTCCCTGCTACCTTTTCAATAGCATTGACAGCGGTACTTGATAAAATGATACCGCCGTGGTGTTTAATTGCTTGCTCGAGGGCTGTGACGAGCGTGTGGAATCCGCCCTTAATGTAGTACAACTTTTGTGTTCGTTTCTTGATACGCGCCCAGAACCAGCTTGCCGCTACACGATCAGCGAACGATCCAAATTTTCCCGTCATAAGCGGCTCCCAGAGAGCTTGCCATGCGCGTTTTCCTCCGATCGCGCAAAACAGGTTTTTTGCTGTTATCCATTCAAGCAGTTGCCAAAAGGGA
>CAZLDC010000075.1:2866-5081 GCA_964558385.1 uncultured Gammaproteobacteria bacterium | reverse complement strand
CCGAGCGATGAGGTCACTGCAGATTTAGCGACAAAATGGGCGTTCGTGAGGGTTGCCAGGAGATAGGCAAGGCTCGTTTTACCCGATCCGGGCGGACCCCAGAAAATCATAGAGGGAAGAAACGTACTTCCCAACATCTTGCGGATGATCCCCGTCTCACCCACGAGATGCTCCTGCCCGACCACATCATCCAGACTGTCGGGCCGAAGAATTTCCGCTAAAGGCCGATAGTCAGTCATTGATCGTTATTGTACTACCCGTTCCCAAGGAAATCCATCACGGCCGAAATGCCCGTAGCGGGCTGTCTGCTGGTAGATTGGACGCCGCAGCGACAGTCCCTCGAGGATTCCCGGTACGGACAAATCCAAAAGCTTCCAGGCAAATTGCTCGATCCTCTTTATGGATTTTTTCTCCGTCCCGAAACATTCGACCGATTTCGCAATCGGTTCGCGTCTACCAATCACATAGGCGACGCGCACCTCTGCCCGGTCGGAAAGTCCGGCAGCTACGATATTTTTGGCGATATACCGGCACGCGTAGGCCGCGCTCCGGTCTACTTTGGTCGGATCCTTGCCCGAAAAACAACCTCCGCCATGGCGCGCATACGCGCCGTACGTGTCGACAATGATCTTCCTGCCGGTCACCCCGGTGTCGGAGGCCGGACCGCCAATGTCCCATTTGCCGGTGCCATTGATCACGATGTAATCATCTTTTGGCGTGGCGAATCCGTATTTTTTCAGAACCGGTTTGATCACGTAGCGGATAAGGTCTTTTTTTACCTGCGCGGTCGGTGCCTTCGGATCATGCGGTACGGCGATCACCACGTGATCTACGCTCACCGGTTTGCCCCGCTCATAACCCACCTTCACTTCGCTTTTCCCATCCGGTCGCAAATACGCAAGTATTTTCTTCTCCCGCATGTCATCAAGCCGCTCGACCAACCGATGAGCGAGAATGATCGGCAATGGCATGAGCTCGGGAGTCTCACGGCAGGCGAATCCAAACATCATGCCCTGGTCGCCTGCGCCGCCGGTATCCACCCCCTGGGCAATATCCGGCGACTGTTCGTGGATATATACGGATATCGGCGAAGTGTGAGAGAAATTGTAGATGCCGTTTGTGTACCCAAGTGATTGAATCACTCTTCGGGCGATCGATTCGTACGGCAACCGCTTAGGACAGGTTACTTCTCCTGCCAATACAATCCGTTTCGTCGTCACGAGCGTCTCTACCGCCACACGGGATTTCGGATCTACCGATATCGCTGCATCGACCATTGCGTCGGATATCTGGTCGCAAATCTTATCCGGGTGTCCCGAAGCCACAGACTCAGAGGTAAAATAAGTCACCATATATCTCCATTCTTTCGGAAAAACAAAAAACTCACCCGAAGGTGAGTATGTTTCTTTTTCCAAAAATAAATATTTTGGACGTATCATTCCGCCTTCAGCGGTTCATGGGAGCACCGTGCCCTTCGACAAGCTCAGGATCGGTTGCTGGACGGCTATGAAGTGAATTCTTCTTTACCCCGCAAGAGCGTTCTCGCGAAGTGGGGCCGTCACTCTTGATATATTAAATTGTATATCTACAGTACTCTACACATCACGCCCCCGTCAAGATGGCAAATACGGATCCGAGGCAATCTCTTCTTGAAAGACAAATTCCTCGAGCCCTGAGACTCCCCCGAATGCGATCCGGTCCATGATATTCGTTTCCATGCCCAGCATGCGGCCCGGTTTGACGGAAAAATCACCCCACCGGTCGGCAATGGCATCAATCGCCTGGGTAAGACGCGTTTTCCGGTGATCCTCGGGAAATAGCGACTGCTGGTCATAGAGATCATGAGACAGATACATACAGGAAACTGCCGCAAGCTTCACGGGTTTGGCAGGCGCACGCGTCATGACCGCCGCTGCAGCGCGGTACACGTCAGCATCGGTAAACATCGAGTGCGCCAATTTTTTGCCTGTATGCCAATACGTACCATCACCAAAAAGCAAAGAAACGTGGATCCCCTGGGCAGTATAGTGGTTTGCCCGCAAGCGCCTGCCGGTTTTGGCTGTAAGCTGGGTCATAATTTGGGCAAACTCTCTGGTATCTTTGGTGTAAGGCTTATAGAGGGCATACGAGTGACCGAAACTTTTTCTGCCGAATTCCCTATCATCGATTTCATACCCATGCAGCCGCATCCACCAGTGGCGTCCAACGACGGAAT
>CAZLDC010000075.1:0-2856 GCA_964558385.1 uncultured Gammaproteobacteria bacterium | reverse complement strand
CAAATTGCCGGAGCCTCCCGCCGTTACCCTCTTTGATACCGCAAAGATCCTGCAGCCCGAGCCCAAATAGAACGGCTTCAACATTAGTGTCATCGATCACATCCAACCCGTCCGGCTTATGCAGTCCCGCCGCGGTTTTGGCAAGAAACCGGTTGGGGGCAATCCCCACCGATACCGTGAGCCAATCGCCGATCTCTTCCTTGATCCGCCGCTTGATCTCCCTCCCGATGTTCAGCATAACCTTAACCGTCTCTCGAATCAGGAATTTCGAATCAGGAATCATGGGTATTCGTTCGATTGTTCTCCCCTGATTCATACTTCGTGATTCGTGATTCAGTCTTGGACTTCGGGTCATATCCAATACCATCTCATCAATCGACTTCATTTCTACGTCAGCGGTGTACTCCCGCGTAAGCGCCAGAAGTTTACGGTTGACGAACCGGTATTTCCACGGATCCGACGGGAGGACGATAAGGGAAGGACACAACGCTCTCCCATCCCGCACGCGCATGCCGGTTTTGACACCAAAGCGCTTCGCCTCAACCGACGGGGCAAGGATGCATCCATTGCCGGTCGTGTAGGCCGCCACCGCGACGGGTTTGCCGCGCAAGCGCGGATTGGCCTGCTGCTCAACAGTCGCAAAACAGGAATTGAGATCCACGTGCATGATGGTAGGAGGAGAAGGACTGAATGAATTCATAAAATTCCAAGCATCAAGTGCCAAGCACCAAACAAACGAACACAAGCACTAATATATAAACAACACGAGTTACTTCTTATTTGTTTTCATTTGATGCTTGTGATTTGTTTGATGCTTGAATATTGGAATTTGATGCTTATGCTTGAGCGTCTATCTCCAACAATCTCCATCCCAACAGTTCTGTGTCAAACCGGAGCCGGAAGAAGGTTGTCCCGTCGGAGACGGAATACATATGAAACAGTACCCTTCCTTCCCGCACTACATGATGCAGTCCGACTTGAGTGATCGCATAGCGCCGGCCCCGCCAGTAAAGAGACGTCGGGGCAGCCGACCGCTTGAGATGGTTAAATAAAAGATTTACCGAAACTTGCTCATCGATAATTTCCGCCATACCAGGTAGTGAATTTTCGATTTATGCGATGACGCATAAACTCAAATAACTATATTTTGTATTGTTAGTAACGTATATTTAACAAAATTAACATTTTTCATATCAAAAAATATCGAAAATCTACTACCTGGCATAAGGATATATATCAAAAATATACCCGAATGACTCGCCTGTCAATTCCATCAAACCCTATCATATATACCGTTTCATTTTTTTCATTGGTAGTATTGGATTATTGGTAGTATTTGTAGTATTGGTAGTATTAATATCTCCTTGACCACCCGTGACTTCACGGTGTATCGTAAACCCATGAAACTAAAACTTGGATACTTAGAAGTAATAGCCGGGCCCATGTACTGTGGCAAGACTGAGGAGCTTATCCGTCAGGTCAAACGGGCAACGATCGGCAAGAAAAAGGTGCAGGTGTTCAAACCGTCTATCGATCTGCGCTACGGCAGCGATCCTAAGCTCTATTCCCATGCCGGACTGACGTTTGATTCGATGATGATCACCTCCGCTGGGGAAATCCTCCCGCTGGTATCAAAAGACACGGATATCGTGGGAATTGATGAAGCCCAGCACATGGGCGATGGACTTATCCACGTCGTGGAGACGCTTCTTTCACAGGGCAAGCAGGTGATCGTCACGGGACTTGCGCTCACGTTTGATCGGCAACCCTTCACGCCTATCCCGGCGCTTATGGCCATGGCAGACAAGGTGACGAAGCTCTCGGCAATCTGTATGCTCTGCGGAGCGGAAGCGGTCTATCACAAGCGGGTCGGAGCGGTAACATCCAAAGCTAACGCCCTCGAGCCGGATCCTGCATTTATCGCCAAACTCGCCGATGCGACGTTTGAAGCCCGCTGCCGGAGGTGTTGGGATGCCTAAAAAAAGTCCCCGCGGAGCGGGGAACTTTTTTATGTGTTTTTGAATCAAAAAAAGTTATACTTTCTTTACATTCTTCGCACTTTGGCCTTTTGGACCATCTTCAACGGTAAATGTTACGACGTCTCCAACTTGAAGCTCGTCATAGGTAACACCAACCAAATCCTTAGAATGGAAGAAAAGGTCTTTTGTTTCGCCATCGCGGCTAATAAAACCAAATCCTCTATCTGTCTTTGTTTTGACTGTACCTTGCATAGTTTTGTCTCCTTTCAGTACCCGTACTATACCACACTTTGGGAATTTATATCAGGGGGCAAAATGCATCACATCAGCAGAGGATTTTCTACGCGCACGAGATACTGTCGATAGAATCGAGGTTACTTGGGGCCATAAGAGTAGAAAACCACTGCTAATTTTTTTCTATCAATTGTTTCTGTTACATGGCACGGAGCAACACGATGCGGTTCTTTTGGTTCGTATGAAAACATTTGAATAGCTGAATCACCGGATTTCTGAACAACAAATTCTACCCCTGCTGCAGTATCGAATCCATCCGCTACTTGATGAAGATATTTATCGTTATTTCTCCACCGATCTACAACTTTTCCAGTACCGTTCGGTGCGTCGCCATCTCCGAAAACAAGGTAAAAATCATGATCAGAGATATGTAAAGCTGGCAATACTCTCCCATCAAGAAGCTCTACACTTTCTAAATCGGGTCTCTGTGAACCTGCCATAATCAATAATTTGATGGGCAATTAGAATCAACAATTCGGATTATAAATCACACCGAATCGGAAAAGCAAACGCGTGAAAAATCTATAACATCAAAAATACTTAGACATTTGATATAATAGCCATGAGCCCCGTTCGTCTAGCG
>CAZLDC010000074.1:0-5097 GCA_964558385.1 uncultured Gammaproteobacteria bacterium | reverse complement strand
GAAACATCATTGCCGACGTCTCCCATCCTCCCCACACAGCAACCCTCAGTACCATCCCGGCCTCCTGACGTTCAACCAAAGAAACATTCCGTAGTTCATCCTAGCTCTGTCATTCCCGTCCCTGAAAAAGACTCGGGCTTAACATCGGCGGAAATCCAGCGTAAAAATCCGTCTGATGTCAATACGCCGACCGGCTTGCTCACACTCGACCAGCTCACCGAACACTGGAAAGACGTCATAGACGAACTCAAGCCCTACAATCACTCCGTCGCCGGCGTGATGCGCTCCACTAGACCAAAGAGTGTGGAAGATGGTATAGTCACTATTGAAGCGTTTTATCCGTTTCACCAAGAGAAACTCTCAGAAGTGAAAACACGGGAAGTCATCGCAGGGGTACTGAAAAAATTATTTGGAGAAAAAGTGAAGGTAGAAGTGGTGTTGGGGAAGAAGTAATTCAAACTTTTAACTTGAAACTTTAAACTTTGCCAGTTTACATTTTATAGTTTAAATTTTTAAGTAATACTGGAGGTATATATTATGATGAATCCATTTAAAGCACTCGGCGACATGAATGCTATGCGCAAACAAGCCATGGCCATCCAACAGGCTCTCGAAGGCGAGGAGTTTGAGGTGACGCAGGGCAATGTCCGTGTGGTCATCACCGGCAACCAGAATGTGAAGGTCGTCGAAATAGATGGCATACCTAACGAAGACGTCAAGCGCGCGATCAACGATGCGATCAAGAGAAGCCAGCAGGCAGCAGCAGGAAAATTGGCAGAATTGTCTAAGGGGATGAATTTACAATAAAAATAATTCAAACTTCAAACTTGAAACTTTAAAATTTGTTA
The DNA here is from genome assembly GCA_964558385.1 of uncultured Gammaproteobacteria bacterium. Classification (GTDB taxonomy): domain Bacteria; phylum Patescibacteriota; class Microgenomatia; order UBA10105; family UBA927; genus CAZLDC01. Next base: position 4,249 of record CAZLDC010000074.1, on the reverse strand, counting down.
TAAAAAGTTTAAAGTTTTCATTTTTAATTTTACAGTGAATAGTGTCATTGTCACCGGTTCTCTCGGCTACGACTACATCATGGATTTTCCGGGGCGCTTTGCCGACCGGATCATGCCGGATAACATCCATAAGCTTTCGCTCTCGTTTCTCGTGGATAAACTTTCCAAACAATTCGGCGGGACGGCGGCCAACATCGCCTATTCGCTCAACCTTCTCGGGCAACAGCCTCTAATTCTCGCCTGCGCCGGCAATGACTTTGACCCGTACAAAAAACATCTCACAAAACACAAAATCAGCCACCGCTATATCAGGGAGTACAAGGATGTCCCGAGCAGTCTCTACTCCGCCGTCACTGATCAGGACGATAACCAGATCGGATCCTACTTTGTGGGTGCCATGAAACACGCAATCGATTTATCTATAGCCAGCGTCGCAGATTCCGGGAATCGCCGCGATTCCCGGAATCGAGCAGAAAGTCAATCCTTCGTCGTCATCTCTCCCACGGACCCCAAAGCCATGGTCAAATACGTACGTGAGTGCCGGTCCCTGAAGATTCCGTACCTCTACGATCCTGCTTTTCAAATTGCGACCTTTTCACCCGAAGAATTGAAAGAGGGCATCGAAGGCGCTGCGCTATTTATCGGGAATGACTATGAGATTTCGCTGGTAGAAAACCGACTCGGTATCTCGCACGAGCAGCTCCTAAGCCTGACACCGGTCATCATTACGACCCTCGGGGCCAAAGGCTCCGTCATCGAAACACGCACGGAAGCGATCCATGTCAAACCCGCAAAACCCAAAAACACGAGCGATCCGACCGGCGCGGGGGACGCCTACCGCGCCGGCTTCCTGACCGGCTACCTCCGATTCTTTAGATTCCCGGAATCAAAGAAGTTCGGATTCCGGGAATCTGTGATTTCACCGGACCAACTTCTGGTCTGCGGCCAAATGGGTTCACTTGCCGCCGTCTACACGGTCGAGACCTACGGCACCCAGACCCATACCTACACGAAAAAGGAATTTACCAAACGTTACGAAGCAAATTTTGGCACTGATATTACTTTATGACTTTTTAGACTTTATAGACTTTATAGACTTTATGACTCCCGGCAACATCATCAAAACATTCAAAAGTAAAAAAGGACAGGACGTCGTCATCCGGTATCCCAAATGGGAGGACCTCGATGACGTGCTCTCGTTTGCCAACAATCTCGTCAAAGAAGAAGCCCCTCTCGCGCTCTCAGAAGTCCAAACACGCGCACAGGAAGCCAAATGGATGGCCGAATCCTTTGAGCAAATTGAAACCGGCCGGAAAATCAAAATCGTTGCCCTCGTAAACGGACGCTACGCCGGCAACTGCGAGATCCGTGTACATGACAAACGGGAATCCCACGTGGGTGACATCGGCATCGCGATCGCGCATGAATTCCGCGACGAAGGGATCGGCGCCGAGCTCCTGTCGACCCTGATTGAAGAGGGGGAAAAAGCAGGTCTCCGGCTTCTCATCCTGCACTGCTTTGAAACCAATGACCGCGCCCTCCATCTCTACGAAAAACTCGGATTTGTCCGTGCCGGCCTCATTCCCGGAATGTACGCGTATAAAGGAGCCTACGTCGGCGAAGTCACACTTTACCTTCCGCTTTAATAAAGCATACCATGAAGATTTTTGTTCTCGCAGCATTCGATTTGGAAATTAATCCTATCGTTCGTGCGTTTCACCTCATTAAAAGTAATCAATTTGGTTTTACCAAACGGTGGACCTGCAAACGATTTGATTTACTTCAAACAAATATCGGAAAGGTAAACGCTGCGGCCACGACACAGTATCTCATCGATCATGAACATCCTGATTGGATCATCAATGTTGGGTTCTGCGGAGGTTTTACCAAAAAAGCTACGGTCGGTGACATTTTCATACCCACAGAGGTCATACAATATGATATGGATCAGACAAAATTTGGATTTCCCCTAGGCCGAATTCACGGTTTAGAAAAAATTACATTTTCATTAGAACCGATTAGGCTGAAAACAGTCGCGCACAAAACCGGTATCTGCATTTCAGCGGATAAACTCCTTTCTGATAAAAAAGAAGGGACCAAACTCTATCGCTTATTCCATCCTTCGGTCGTAGACATGGAACTTGGAGCTATTGCTCACGTCTGTTTACTCAATAAAACAAGACTTTCTGCTCTTAAATCCCCAGTCGATATTGTCGAAAAAGAAGAAATTCGATCATTTGCATCTCGTGCACACATAGGAGTGTGCAATCTTATTGCTGCTTTGGAGGAAACACTTGATTATTTGTCCTATAAATCAATGCATCTTCAATAATGAAAACCCAATTGTTTTGTACATTGCATACAATTTAGAGCTTTGGAACAATATAAAATAGTAAATATTTGAAAGTATTATAGGGTATAAAATGTACAAAACTGTGCTTGACACTCCTTAACCAATACTGGTATACATGAGCCTATTGCTGTCCAAAGAAAGGAAACCTATGAAAAATTCTCTCTCTCATGACGTTGCTGATCTCAAGCTAGCCAAAGAAGGCAAAAAGAAAATCGAGTGGGCAGGACAAAACAGCCCGGTCCTCAATCTCATTACGGAGGAATTCTCCCGTACGAAACCCCTCAAAGGCTTAACCATTGGAGCATGTCTCCACGTCACGAGCGAAACGGCCAACCTCATGCTCGCCTACGTCGCCGGGGGTGCAAAAGTCGTTCTTTGTGCGAGCAACCCATTATCCACACAGGACATGGTCGCTGCCTCTCTTGTAGTCGACTACGGCATTCCGGTATTTGCCATCCACGGAGAGGATAAAAAAACGTATTACCACCATCTCAACAAAGTCCTTGATTTCCACCCCAATCTCACGACTGACGATGGGGCCGATCTCGTATCGCTTCTCCATACTGAGCGCACCAAACAGCTCGGTGAGCTCATCGGCAGCGCCGAGGAAACGACGACCGGCGTCATACGCCTGAAAGCCATGGCGCGGGATAAAGCGCTCAAAATTCCGGTCCTTGCGGTCAACGAAAGCGACACGAAGCACATGTTTGACAACCGCTATGGCACAGGGCAGTCGACCGTCGACGGCATTATCCGGACCACGAATATTTTGCTCGCCGGCAAACGGGTGGTCGTGTGCGGTTATGGCTGGTGCAGTAGGGGAATTGCTTCCCGCATGCGCGGCATGGGCGCAATCGTCACCGTGACGGAAGTCGATCCGGTCAAAGCACTTGAAGCCGTCATGGACGGATTTACGGTCGACCAGATTGGACGAGCTGTGCGCTACGGCGATGTATTCGTCAGCGCGACAGGGGATAAGCAGGTTATCACGATCGCCCACATGAAACGCATGAAGGACGGCGCGATCCTTGCTAATTCCGGACATTTCAATGTTGAGTTTGACTACGACGGGCTCGTCAAAATTGCCAAATCCCGCAGGATCCTTCGTAATAATCTCGAAGAGATCGTACTTCCTACGGGCAAACGGCTCTATGCTCTGGGCGAGGGGAGACTCATCAATCTCGCAGGGGCCGAAGGGCACCCGGCGGAAGTCATGGACATGAGCTTTGCCAATCAGGCGCTTGGTGCCGCGTGGTTTGTGAAAAGGAAAGGCACGCTGCAGCCCAAAGTCTACGTTCTTCCCAAAGATGTTGACCAACGGGTCGCGCGTCTCAAATTGCGTGCTATGGGATTCCGCTTTGACCGCCTGACACAGGTTCAGCGCAAATACCTGCATAGCTGGACAGAGGGCACATAACTTGTTAGCATAGGGGAAATCCTGTTCAAAAAAGAGACGCTATGAGCTTACCAGAACATTGGGGTCGGGGAAAGGATATTTTTACTGGCTTACCAACCCGCGCTCATAAATTAGAATCCGGTCTCGTTGTTGCTGAAAATAGTCTTGTTAAAGGATCATTTGAGCATTTTTGTGACATCCTGATCGCACTTGTCAGGGCAGTTTCATCTCATAGCGTTGAATATCGTCCGGTAGTTCAAATTGCGGGGGGGGATTATCATTTTCTGGATTGTGGAGGTAAGATTATATCTTGGGCTCAAGCGAATATAACAGCAGTAATTTCCGTCGAAGAAGCGGCTCAGCAAATACCAATCATTACGCCCAGAAATCTGGAAGAGTCAGACATTCAAGTAGACGATTACATATTATGGATGTTTGACTACAATAAATGAAACTCACACGGCCTAAAGGCCGTGGTATCTAGCTTGATGCAAGCAGAG
>CAZLDC010000073.1:0-5259 GCA_964558385.1 uncultured Gammaproteobacteria bacterium | reverse complement strand
CGATCATATTTTTCATTTTACCCCTGAATCTCTATCCAATATTTTGAAAGATAAGGGTTTTCGAATTATGAAAGTATATACATGGGATCCGCCCGATGAGTTTATTCTGAATGTTCAAGGTGCATTTCGGTTGAAATTTGGATCAACAAACCTACTGTCCAGAGGATTATCAAAATGTTTATATGTACCACTATTAGTCTTGTGGTTGTTGCTCACTCTTATCGAGAAGAGATTTAATCTTGGAAGTTTATTTGTTATTTTAGCAGAAAAGGTATGAGGCTTTCGATTGTATTGATTACGTACAATTCCGGGGATGTGGTGGAGGGGATGCTTAGAAGCGTCGAAGGACTATGGGACGAACTACTGGTCGGAGACGGCGGGAGTACGGATGGGACGGTGGAGATGGTGAATAAGTATGGAGGGAAGATTATAGAACAAGATGATGTTGGATCCCGGGCCAAGCCCGGGATGACAACACAGACATTAGGGGTACGAAAACAGGAATTGGTCGAGCGGGCGAAGGGGGATTGGATTCTTGTGCTGGATGCGGATGAGCGGGTGTCTGTGGATTTGAGGGAAGAGATAAAAAGACTGAAAGACAGGAAGACGGTAAGAAGGTACGATGCTTATAGAATTCCGTATCAGAATTATGTGTTTGGGAAGCCAGTGTATTGGGGAGGGGAGAGGTATGCAAAAGTGAGATTTTTCCGGCGGGGGCATGGGAGGATTTCACCGGATGCGCTGCATGAAGAGGTGATGATCGATTCTTCTGGCTTTAACAATATTGGTGATTTACAAGGTGTCATACATCACCATTCGTACCGGACGCCGTGGCAGCTTGTTGCGAAGTTTACAAAATATGCGTGGGTGGCGGCGGGGATGATCAGGCAAAAACAAAAGCCTGGCTTTGAACAGCTTTTTCTCTTTGGTCCGCATATGGTTTGGGCCAGATATGTGAAGGATAAAGGATATCGGGACGGATGGCGGGGATTGGTGTTGGCATTGGCGTTTGGATATATGGAGAGTTTGACATATTGGTCGCTATTGATAACGAGAATAACAAAGTGACGAGAACAATAAATTAACAACATCATGAAGTGTTTGTGCGGGGAGACGAAAAGTACTCACTTATTTTCATCTGGATTGTATGACATCGTCCGCTGCAGTGCGTGCGGGCAGGTGCGGACCCAAGCGCGCGGAAAGCCAAAACGAACGGGATATTATGAAAAAGAAGACGTGACGGTTTATATCGAGCGTCAGCAGATGTTCCGTGCGTTGTTTGTCAAACTCCTCCGTTTCATCCATCGGTACGCTCCCGGCGGTACGCTCGTGGATATCGGGGCGGGTGTCGGACTTTTACTTGATGAAGCCAGAAAGATAGGGTATGAGATTATCGGCTTGGAGCCGTCCAAGGCGTCGGTGAACGCCGCAAGGAAATATTTTGGGATAAGGCTTATTGCGCAGGAGTTTGCACCGGGAATAGTGAAAAAGCCTGTTGATGTAATCGTCATTAATCACGTGCTGGAACATCTGAAACATCCGAAAGATATTATTAACCGCTGCGCGGAATCGTTAAAAGCCCGTGGCGTACTCGTAATCGGAGTGCCGAACTTCAATAGTTTTATGTGCCGGATCAAAAGAGGGAAGTGGCAGTCGCTCATCCCGGCTCAACACCGGTGGCAGTTTACGCTTGAAACGCTTGATCGGCTCGTTCTTCCTCACAGATTCCGGCGGATTGCGGTATCATACGACAATCACGACCGGTCCATGCACTATTGGTGGAAAAAACCAATATATTGGATTCTGGATATCGTTGCGTTAATGACTGGGAAAGCTGAAGCCATGGTGGTGATTTATCAATGTTCGCGCTAATTTTATCACATGGTAACATGTTACCATGATTTATTAACAATCAAGATATTTATATGCGTATGAAATCTCAAGTCTGGTTTGTTATTGTAACGTACCAACCGGATAGCGAATTGTTGCGACTATTGGTCGCGGCTTTGAAAGGATGGTCGGTGGTCGTAGTGGATAACACGGAAAACAATTTGGGGTACGGGGCGGCAGCAAATCAGGGGATGAAGCAGGCGTTTGATGCCGGAGCCGACTGGGTAATTGTCGTCAATCAGGACGTGATGATTTCAAAAAAGGGAATCAATGAATATATACGCCAACTCGAAATCATGCCACCGGGCATAGTCGGGTCGGAAGCAGGAACGCTTGATCCCAAACGATGGACGACTGTTTTAGCCTTAAGGCACGTTCGACAAGCTCAGTGTAAACCCGGCCTTGAGGCTGGAAGTCGAATTGATTATATTTCCGGGGCGTTCATGGCGATTCATCGGGATGTTTGGCAGGCAACTCAGGGATTCTATGAGCCGTACTTTATGTATTATGAAGATGCGGATTTATCTGTTCGGGCTCGGAAGTTAGGATTTCCCTTGCGACAAATGTCTATTGATGGGTTTAGGCACAATTCAACAAATAGTAAAAATAATTGCAAAGTATACTATCTGGCCAGAAATCATTTATTGTTTGTTCGACGGCTTGCTCCATTGTCCGTAAAAGTCCACGAATTGCTTCGGATACTAAAAACGATCATTGAACACCACAAACAGGGAAATACGGAGGCAATTGCGGGTATCAGTGATTTCGCGATCGGAAGGTTTTATTCGCATTGAAAGGGTGAGACCTTGTCACTTGGCAACAAGATCTCACCCTTCAGACACCTAATTTGTATGATTATAGGAATTGATGCGGGGGCGCTGTCGATTTCGGATGACCGGCTAAAGGTTGGCGTGTACCGCGTGGTAAAAAATGCGCTTGAGGCGCTTGCTGCTATTGATAAAAAAAATAACTATAGGCTTTATACATTTCAGGCGATAGAGCAGGGGATTGTCGATAAATTTGATGGCCGCGCGCAAGTGGTTCAGTTGCCGAAGCTTGGTTGGCAGAGGGCTTGGCTGCCGCTCGAGCTCAAAAGGCATCCAGTGGACGCGTATCTTGGGTTTGCTCAAGCTCTCCCCTCCGTTAAAACATTGTGCGACTTGGGATTCATTTATGATCTCGGGTTTTTGTACGAGCCGGATGCGTACGGTGGATCGGCCGCAGTGCTCAAAAAGCAGACAGATGACCTCGTCCGGCGCGCAACCCACATCATCACGATTTCTGAAGCTACGAAATTGGATATCATTGATAAATACTCAAAGACAAGCTTTAGAAGATCAAAGCCAGGTAGTAGAGCTTCGCTTCACTACCTGGCAAAGCTTAGCTTTCCCCTCATAACTGTGGCATACCCCGGAGTGGATGCACGATTCTCCCCTGCCGGACCAACACATACCGGACCACGGCCATACTTTTTGTTTGTCGGAAGTCTCACAAAAACCAAGGATATTCCGGCGCTTATCGCGGCTTTTGCGGGGTTTTGTCAGAACAATAAACTGTATGATCTCTTGCTCATCGGTGGTGATTACTGGCCGGATCCGGAGATAGATAGAGCGATTGACAAATACGGTTTGGAGAACCGGGTAAAACGGATTGGGTTTATCAGCGACAAAGAGTTGCCGAGCTACTACCGGGGAGCTACGGCATACGTTACTGCAGCGCTTCGGGAGGGATTTTGCTTGCCAGCAGTTGAGGCGATGGCATGCGGAACGCCGGTCGTCGGTTTGGATCGGGGGGCTTTGAGGGAAGTTGTGGGAGATGGGGGGATGATAGTAAGGAAAAAGGAAAAAGTCAAAAGTCTCCGCCAAAGGCGGATCAGCCTCTGGCTGAAAAAGTCAAATCTTGTGGAGGCGATGATGGAGATGACGAATGGGAATACAAGAAAATATTATGCAAAAAAGGCCATAGAACAGGCTAAAAAATTCCGATGGGAGAAATTTGGGAATGAGCTTTTGCATCTGCTTGACGACTACTCACGGAAAAACTTAGGGTAAGTTCCAAGGAACAACATCGACTCATGCGAAACATCATACTTCTTCTCATCGCAAGCCTATTATATATAGGAAGCGTATATGGACTGAGTCAGGGGAAAACCTTTCGGCTTGACAGCGACTACGATTCCAATTTTCCGATCATATCGTTTGTGGTCGATACGATCCGCAATGAGAAGCAGTTTCCGATGTGGAATCCGTATGTGGCGTCCGGAATATCCGTCCGCGGTGATCCCCTCTCGGGAGTACTGTATCTGCCGTATCTGTTGCCGATGCTTGGCTTTGGCGTGCCTGCCGGGTGGTGGGTGGTCGTATGGCTCCACGCGTTTGGGGCGGGGGTGGGGATGTGGATGTGGCTGCGGGAACTGTTGGATATAAGCCCGGGCTTTCAAAGAGTAAAGCCAGGCTTTGATCTTGCTTTATGGGGAGGGTTTCTCTATATGGCAGCCGGAGCGTTTGCGGCAAGAGTCACTGCCGGACACATAGAAAAAGTTTTGAGTTTCCCATGGTATCCGGTGTTTCTGATGCTTACTCTCAGGAAGATACAATCGTACCGAACCGCACTCCTCGCCGGCGCGGTTCTGGGTATCGTATTTCTGACCGGTGATGTGTACGGACTCCTGTTTCTTGGGATTTTTGGTGCGGTGATCGGGGTGGTAAGGTCTGACGAAGCCAGATTTCGCTTCGCGAGAGAGATTGGGGGATTGCTCTTGGGATTTGTCATAGTGGCCGGGGTCAAGCTTTTCCCGTTTGTCCGCGAGGTGGTTCCGGTCATCGACCGGTATAGTTTGTTTGACCCGCAGCAGGGAGGGATAAGCGCACTGCTCGCGTGGCTACCGTTTGCCGTTCCGTGGGGTGTGGAGTTTTATGACCGTCCGCTGCTGCAGAAAGCATTGGGGTTCTGGTACAACTGGTATGAATACTACGCGTTTATCGGCGTACCCCTTCTATTTCTTTTTTGGTTACCAAGGATTGTCAAGCGAAGGGAAGTGCAGTTGCTCTGTATCCTTATGGCCGTCGGAATCGCGTTTGCTTCTCGGGGACAGATGTATTCACCGTGGTACGGATTGTCGCCCATCCTCGAGTGGTTTCGGGCGCCGCAGCGTATGTATGGAGCACTCACGAGCGTCGTAGTGGCGCTGATTGTGTTATGCACTCATAAGAGGTTTAACCAAACAAGCAGCAACCTTTTGTATCATCTGCTATGGGGCGGACTGGTCATTACCTTCATGGTCAGCGGCTATCAGATGAGCCGGGCACTTGAATATCCACGGCGAAAAGAAGCGGCTCAGGTCCGCGCGATCAGGGAGGCACATCCGGG
>CAZLDC010000072.1:0-5260 GCA_964558385.1 uncultured Gammaproteobacteria bacterium | reverse complement strand
CGGGCATCGCTCTCGTCTTCAGTGCTTTTTTCCGCCCACAGGATGCTATTTTTGGATTACTTGTAATTCCTAGCCTTAAAAGGTCTCACCTTTTAAGGCTAAAATATATCGTGCTGGTAATCGTAGGAGCTATTCTCGTCTTTTCCCCCCAACTCCTCGCCTTGTATGTACTTTACGGTTCGGCGTGGACAAGTCCTTATCTAACGAGCGGCGAATCGTTTTCCTTTTGGCCTACACATCTTGTCGATGTGCTCTTCTCCTCTGCCAACGGATTATTTCTCTGGACACCGATTGCACTTCTGGCACTTATAGGGTTCATGTTCTGGAAGGACGCCCGACGGTTCTGGTTTATCGCGGTATTCATACTCGCAACGCTTATCATAAGCTCCTGGAGTACATGGTCACAGGGCGCTTCCTACTCGGGTCGGATGTTCAATTCTCAGCTTCCGCTGCTTGCCTTCGGACTCGCATCATTTTATTCCAAACTCGACCGCTCAGGGCTTCGTGTGAAATATATGTTTATCTCAGTCGTGGGCCCACTTTGTATCATCAACGCCATCCTCATCGTCCGGTTTCTTTTGCAGACGTAATCGGATGAGCTTCGTTATCTTCATAGATTGCCACGTCGCTTTCAACCGCTAACACCGTGTATCGCGCTGCATCAGAAAGCAAGGGATTACCCTTCTTCGTGATGATATACCGCACTCCTACCCGTGGAAGGGCGGGATCTACTATGGAACGAATGACTACGCCGGTCGGCGCATAAACGGACGAGGAAAACTTTACTTGATACTGCCGCGATACCATGGACGAATACCCATCGACCGCGGGAAGTCCGTAAAGCATGCCCAAATTCGGACGCAAAATGTTAAATTGCCATTCACTTTCCCCCGGATCGTTAAACTGCCCAAACCTCACCTTTGCCGGATATGGGTAGATAACAGGATCAGTGTAGTAACGGAATGGTATTGGATTCGGCAATTTCCATGCTGCCAGGCGCAGACGAGTCGCTTCTTGCCAACCGGCAACAACGGTGTTGGATATGGTTGTCACATTCATCCGGCTGTATACGAATAGATCAATACATATAACTCCCAACAGGACCGCATTCGCGGCCTTGCTCGACCGGATGTTCCCCAACGCTAAAGCCCCGATAAGCACTAAAACTCCAAACAACGAACCGTTATATACGAGCCCATCTAGGATGATCTTCTGCTCGGAACTGGAAAGTGCAGAAATTTTCTCCATAAGTCGCGCGGGAACATAGGCATACGTTGTCATCCACTCCCATGCCTGCCCCTGTACCGTTAACAAAATTCCTGTCGCGACCAAAAAACCCACACCCACGATAAACAGATAGGACACCCGTAAAGGTCGTTTCATGACCGCGTCAATCGCCGTCATGAAAACGCCGGAAAGTGCGAAACTCCACAGGAACAAAAACTGCCCTGGTTCACGCAATAGCGCAATGCCGGGGACCAGATGATACGCAACCCAATACACAGGAGTGAATTTCCCCATAGCCATGAGCAGTGAAACGATGGACAGTCCGATAAAAAATTTTCCGGTCCGTACCCTCCATGCAAACGGGATGAGCAGAATCGGCAAGAGACCGACGTATCCATGCATGCTGCCCGCCTGGATCCACGCTGTACCGCGCGACAGATCCCCGACAATACCAGGCAATATCAATCGTACAAATGTTAAAGGCTGTAGCGCGCCGGCTGATGCTTGAACAAAATCCTGTCCCGTACGTGTGGACTCAAGCATAAAGCGGATAAACGGCACGGTCTGCACGCTTGTAACGAGAGCCACTAATAATGATGCTTGAAGACCATGCTTTGCCATGTGAACGCTTGGCTTTTGTGTGAACACATAGGCAATGAGCATTAACCACGTATAGTACGTCAGCTGGGGATGACCGGAAAATACTTGCAGAGACGCAATACTCACAAACAGGATAAGGCGCATCACTGTCATCTTCTCCAAATAACGGATCCATGCCGCTAAAACCCACGGAACGAGGACAGCCACCTGCAAGATCGTCACGTTGTTGGCATACACGACAAGCGTCCCGCTGAATCCAAAAACGACTGCTCCGCAAAGGGCGGCAAAAGAACGAAGCCGCAGCATCCGGCCAAGAATATACATGCCCACCGTCCCGATAAGAAACAAAAGCACGATCCCGGCGGTGAGCGCGCCAAACGGCGGGAGGACGAAGTAAAAAAGATTAAACGGATGCAAGAGGGAAAGATTGATGTCCGCATAAAACGGGGTACCGGAAAATATATGCGGATTCTCTGTTGGAAATTTTCCCAGTTTTAACTCGTTAGCAAGGTACACTTTCGACGGAACATTGATGAGCAGATTATCACAGCAGTACCACACCTGCCCGCCGGCGATCTGCGGCCAAAAAAAGATGAGCCAAACGATGATAATCGCAACGAAAGGTAAAAATCGCTTCATAAATCAGATAAGGTTAAACCCTGCGAATGCAAGGTTTAACCTTTTAAAACACCAACAAGCTGTCCGCCACGACACCCTGTAAGTTCTCTTTCCGGTACGCGTCTATGGTATTGTACCCGCAGGAATACCAGTTGGATACGCTGATTATGGCCGCTTCTCGGGATCGTTGAGGATCTATCGTCACCTCATGGAACGCACAAATTTCTTCAAACTTCCAGCTTCCGTAGGGCAGTTGACTCGATAAACTATAGAGAGCACCATCATCTCTCCCGAAATAAGAAAATTGTAACTTCCCAATATTGTTGTTTCGTATATATCGGGCCAGATCCGGTAGCGCCTGTCCCCAATCCAAATTGCTGTCGCTGAGCGCCTCATACCGCTTCTCCCGCGGTCCGGCAAGACCGTTTGCATACGAGATGAAATGCGGATACTGCCTGAGCGCGCCGCTGATGTACCACAGGAGCACAATGGTGATCGCTACTTTCCCCCACATCCCGCCAATCTCCCCTATCTCCCTTATCCCTGACGCTGCCGCAACCGCCAAAAACGGTATCGCCGGCAACACCAACCGGACAAGCGGTACGGTCCCGGCCAAGGATGCCGCGCCGATGATGCCGAGCCCGATGATTGCCATCATCCGGATCTGGCGTTTCTTCGTGAGAAGGAATCCAACCGCAATCATAACGAGGAATGGTATCGGAATTTTTCGAAGTACATTTATCGGCATAAAATGCCATCTCGCCCGCTCATATAGTTGTCCGTCAAAAAATATTCCGGCTGGTTTGCCTAAGCGCAGTGCATTATTTTTTATCGTCGCGATATATGTACCCAACGGTATGGGCTGGGTCTGTAAGAACAAAATCATCGGCTCAAGCAGCGGTATATTCCTCTCTCTCCCGACGGCTATTAATCGCTCAGATACCCGTCCGGCATCAGGCCGCGGCCGTATCACGACGTCAAAGGTAAATGCATACGACGCCCAAATGACAAACAGCGCAACGACCGTACTTCCCGCCAAAGGAATACGCCGCCGTACCAACCAAGACACACCCTGTCCCATTCTCCTCACCCACAAACTCACGATGAATCCGACGGCAAGATACGGGAGAGCCGTCATCTTGGAAGCAAGTGCATAGCCGGTAGCAAGTCCCACGAGGAGTACATTGCTGTCCGATCCGTGCCGCAACAGACGCAGCCATGCCAGAATGGCAAGAAATATAAAAAGAGTTGCCGCGATATCCGTGGTCACGAGGTGACTGTGTGCAAGGACCGTCGGTTCAAACGCGACGAGAATCGCCGCGAGGATTCCTCCCGTCCGGTACACGGCAAGCACCAAAAATACTCCCAAGACGATCGGTACCATCCGGGCGTATATTGATGAAGTCAGCCCCATCGCGCTGGGTAATCCGGAAAGAAGCACCGATAACGGTGGATTATACGGATCAGCAAACATCCGTGACTGGTAGATGTTCCGCCCTTCCTCCAGATAAAATACTTCGTCGAAGGTAAGCGACTCGTTGAGCGCACTTCCCACGGAAAGAGCGACAAAGGAAACCAAAACACACAGCAATCCTATTTTCACAGAAATGTTTGGTAGAGCAGGTCGAGTTTACGGGCTCCTATCGTTATATCATGCACAGCTACCGCACGCGCGCGGGCTTTCTTACCATACGCTAAACGAAGAGCATGATCATCGATGAATCGCTGCACTGCCCTCGTCATCGCATCCACATCCCCAGGAGGGACGATAATTCCGGCATCTCCAATATTCTCCGGTATGCCTCCCGTACGTGTCGTGACGATCGGCAGTCCGGCAGCCTGTGCTTCCAGAAGTACGGTGCAATATTGCTCTTCCCAAGTTTTTGTGGGTTTACCCAGCACCAACTTGGTGCTGGGTTTTGACGGGGCGACAAAAATATCCGCCTGTTGATAGATGTTTGGCATTTTGTCGTAGGAAACGGACAAAATCTCCATACCCTGTCTCTTGAGATATGTTTTTTGGCTGCCTTCTCCCACCATGACCATCCGCACACTCGACGGGAGCCGCCGGGCCATCTCGACCAGATCAAGCACGCCTTTGTATTCCTCAAGCCTTCCGCAAAATAAAATTGTCCGTACTGTTTTTCTGGGTTTACCCGGAGTGAACCGCTTTGTGTCGATAAAGTGAGCAGTCACGCTCATTTTTTGCGGGTCAGCTCCTTCTTCCAGCAGTGCTTCTCTGGTCTTTTGTGTCAGGGCCACCATATGGTCAAGTTCCTTTCGTGCCCTCGCCTTAAAAGTTTTTCTGCCCCATATGCCTTCGTTATTAAACGGGATATTCTCAAGGACCGTCGCGATCACCGTTTTCACGTTGCCGTCCCGCTTGGCATTCAGGCACTGCTGGGTATAGTGGAAATAGGTTTCCGCAGTATGGACGATATCAAAGCCCCGTAGTTTTTCCTCAAGTCCCCATAAGTACTGTGCATCGACAAATAACCGATTAAGTACAGGCAAAAGAAACGGTCTCGCGAAGCGAGATCCTGCTCCGCAGGAAACATCCGGAATGTCCATAGGGGACGGAAGCTTGATGACCGGAAAGGCAAACCTATCATGGTACGGGGTTAGCGATCCGAATGCGGTGATATCGTAGCGGTCGACGAGTGGCTCATACATCTGCATCTCGTATTGATTTAAAAATTTTCCCCGGACAATGGCGAGCTTCGGTTTTCTCATAATGGTTTTGGGATCCACCCGTAATAGTAATTGATGATGCGGATTTTTTCACGGACAAGAAACAATTGCATACAGCAGGAAG
>CAZLDC010000071.1:0-5265 GCA_964558385.1 uncultured Gammaproteobacteria bacterium | reverse complement strand
TATCGCCGATGTCACGCCTCTTGCCCACAACGGCGTGAGAGCCAAAAAGAAGAGGAGAGTTTGATAAATCTACAAATGATAAATCTACAAATATACAAATGAATGACGATAATGAGTAAATGATTTTATCATTGAATCATTGAACCATTTATTTGTAGATTTGTTTATTTGTAGATTTGTAGATTACAACGTATATGGGTAGATACACTGGTCCGAAAAATAGACTTGCGAGGCGAGAAGGCATAGACCTTGGTCTGAAAACCGTGGGTACTAAGTCACACGCCAATTTGCTTAAGCGTCTCGGGATTCCGCCCGGTATGCATGGGTCCAAAGGCAAGCGGAAAACATCTGATTTCGGCGAGCAGCTACGAGAAAAGCAGCGGGTGAAAAGGCTCTATGGACTTTTGGAACGGCAATTTCGCCGGATTTACGCACGGGCCAGGAAATGGCGCGGTAATACCGGAGAGAAACTCTTGGAGTATTTGGAGCTTAGGCTCGACAATGCCGTGTATCGCGCGGGTCTCGCTCCGACGCGGGCCGCTGCCCGCCAGTTTGTCTCTCACGGTCATGTGCTGGTAAATGGCAAACGGGTGACGATTCCTTCCTATGAAGTTGCCCTGGGAGACGTGATGAGCTTGGGGACCAAAGGCCTGATGATTCCGGCGGTCAAAAAGCTCATCGATGCGCAGGCGGAGGGTATACCGGAATGGATCGAGCGCAAAGGACCGGTCGCGAAGATTCTCAGGATGGCCGGCAGGAGCGACATCAAAGACGATATTAACGAACAGCTTATAGTGGAGCATTATTCACGTTAAAAAAAGGAGAACTGATGAGCACATGATAAAATTTCACATGATAAGCACATGATCACGTGCTCATCATGTCTTTCTATCACGTGCTAATCAAATGTATTCTATGAACGAGCCAACATTCAAAATCAAAACAGAAGTCGACAAGCCGGATTACGGACTATTTGTTATCGAGCCTCTGGAGCAGGGATACGGGCAAACAGTGGGAAACAGCCTTCGGCGCGTTTTGCTCACGTCCCTTTCCGGAGCGGCCATTACGTCGGTGAAAATCGACGGCGTGCCGCATGCGTTTTCTAAAGTGCCGGGACTCAAAGAAGATGTGGTTGAGCTTATCCTCAATCTCAAAAAAGTCCGGTTAGTATTGCCTTCCGATGAGCCGGTAGTTCTCAAGCTCAACGCAAAAGGTCCCGGAGAAGTGACGGCGGGTGATTTTGAAACTCCCGCAGGCGTATCGGTCGTGAATGGGGATCTCGTCATAGGAAATCTGGCAGACAAAAAGTCGACGCTTTCGCTTGAAGTTACGGCAGAGAAAGGGTATGGTTACATATCTTCCGATGAGAAAAAAGTGTCTGAGATCGGCAGAATTTCCGTCTCCGCGCTCTTTTCCCCGGTGTCGCGCGTCAACTACCGGGTGGAAGCGACCCGTGTCGGTCGGATGACGAACCTTGATAAGCTCGTCATGGAAATCTGGACCGACGGATCTGTCGCTCCGCTTGAAGCACTCAAGCAGTCGGCCAAAATCCTGGTCTCGTACTTTTTCCAGATCGTCGAGCCGAAGGCTGTGGGCGCGGTGGAGAGCGTCGCTGTTTCTTCGGCAGTCTCCGATGAAGTGCTCAAGATGCGCATTGAGGAGCTCGATATCCCGACGCGTATTGTCAATGCTCTTGGTAACGGCGGCATCGAGACCGTCGGCCAGCTGTTGGGGACACCACGGCCGGAACTTATGAAAATCAAAAATCTGGGAAGCAAATCCTTAGGACTCGTGGAAGAGAAGCTGAGGGAAAAAGGCGTAGCATTAACTGTTTAGACAAACTTTAAACTTCAAAATTTAAAATTAAAACTTTCTAAAAAAGTTTACAGTATACAGTTTTAATTTTGAAGTAGAAATTATGCGTCATTCCGTATTTGGCAGAAAATTATCTCGTACGAAAAACGAACGCCGCAGACTGCTGCAGGGGCTCGTGCGGGAGTTGATACGCCGCGGATCAGTAAAGACGACACTTGCCAAAGCCAAGGCCGTCCAGCCACTTGTGGAGAAGCTCGTCACGAGCGCCAAAAAATCTCTCCAAAGCCGTGCCCGTCACAGCGCGCCGGCTCAGCAAGTGCAGAAGGTGCTCTCAGACAAAGCCACGCAGCAATTGCTGATGGTTGATGCTGGGACGCGCTTTGCTTCCCGCCAAAGCGGATTTACGAGGATCGTCAAATTCGGTCCCCGCGTCGGGGATGCGAGTGAAGAAGCCCGGATTCAGTTTGTCGACGAGCGGGTCGCTGTAGAGGTCGTCAAGGTGCCGGAAGATACAGGAGTCAAGCAACCGGCAAAAAAAGAGCAGAAACCGGAAAAAATGAAAAAACCAGGCCGACCTAAAAAATTAAAAAAAGCAAACAAAGCTAAGCGCTAAAGCTAAGCTTTGATCTTAAAAAAGCTTAGCTTTGTGTTAAAAAAGCTGAGCATTATAAAAAAATATGAACGCTACCACATCCACCAAAGCCAAAGAAATCACCAGATCCTGGCATTTTTTTGATGTTAACGGCAAAGTGCTGGGACGCATCGCGGGAGAGATCGCCCATGCGCTGATGGGGAAATCTAAGACCAATTTTGTCCGTCACCTCGACTGCGGGGATCATGTGGTCGTCGTGAATGCATCCCGCGTCGCCGTGACCGGCAAAAAAGAATCGGAAAAACTCTATACGAACTATTCCGGATTTCCCGGAGGCATGAAAGCCAAAGCACTCTGGCAAGTCAGAAAAGAAAAGCCGACGAAAATTATCAGAAGTGCGGTATACGGCATGTTGCCGAAAAACAAACTTCGTGATAGGCTTATCACTCGTCTATGGATTTATCCGGAAGCTGACCACCCGTATAAAGATAAATTTGCCAAATGAGACCAATGAGTCAACTTACACCTATGCCAACAGATACTCAAGAAGCAGAAACAGTAAAAACAGCAGGGAAAGAAAAGCCGGAAGTTTCCTATTATGAATCCGTCGGTCGCCGGAGAGTCGCGACGGCACGCATACGGCTCTACGTGGTGAAAGAGGGCAGCATAAAAGTAAAAGACACGGACATTGCCAAAGGCGCTATGGTCGTCAATGGCCGACCGGTTGAGAACTATTTCCCCGGAGAAGTCTCCAAAAAGATGTATCAGGAGCCGTTCCGGACGACCAACACCATGAACCGGTTTGCGGTGAGTATAAAAGTCCGCGGCGGGGGACTGTCAGGACAGTTGGGAGCCGTTATCTTGGGTATTTCAAGGGCACTGGAGAAAGTAGATAAAGAGAAATTCCGTCCGATTCTCAAAAAACGCGGCTTCATGATGCGCGATCCGAGGGCCAAAGAGCGCCGCAAGGCCGGCCGCGCAGGCAAGGCCCGCGCCCGCAAACAAAGTCCAAAACGTTAGTTTTGGACTGCAGCCCCGTACCGCCGCTCTTGCGACGCCCGCCCACAGCTACGCAGTTGCTGGCGGGGGAGCAAGTAAGGCTGGTTCTGGGGCAATCTCCAAAACGGTAAGATGGGAAATTGTCATTCCCGCGAAGGCGGGAATCCAGTTTTTTCTTCTGCCTCTCCTAATCTCTCCTAATTTCTCCTACTTTCTCCTCTATTCTCCTACCCTCCCGTATTCTCCTGTTCTTTTCCCGTATCTTCCCAATTTCCCTTATCCCACCGATCACCCTTACGGGCACCGCTCCGACTTCACATACCCTGCATTTTTCGCCTCTTGTTCCTTACAAAACCACGCTTCCCCAATGTCTTCCTCCACGACGGCAAAGGGGTACTGCGTACAGCCGGGTAGATGATATATTTTTTTCAAGCGGTCGATATTTCCTTTGATATCGCACGTCGGATTTTTAGTATTGGTCGCGGATTGGCACGCGCCGAAGATGCCCTTCCTTGCTGTTTTTATTTCCACCCCTAACGCTTTGAGGTCGTTGGCAACCGTTGACGTGTCGTGATGGAAGCGGACAAATCCATCAGCAATCAATTCTTTGTTGACCAACACATCGTCGACGTAAATGAGTGCCATGCCTCGGCCCCTCTGATCCGGAACCTGTTCGGTGAGCCGGACCCGTTTGCCTATGACCAATTTTTCCAGAGCCTCTTTCGCTTCTTTCCCGCCGCAATACTCTAGCTCCGGCGCGTCGACATGGCGCAGGCGCACGCGCGTTTTTGGCTCAACGACGATCGTATCCCCATCGATGACCCCTTCGACCACCACCCCGGGATCAGTACGTTGATCAGGTGTTTTTCGTCCAAGAAGCACGGCATTGAGGAAGAGAGAGGGGATGAGAGCTAAGAGAAAGGGGATGGTAATAATCCATGGACGATGAAGTTTTCCAACCCGCATAAATTCAGTATACACTCTATACTGGATGATTTGATATCCCCATATTACCCCCTATTACCCTACTCCCCCCCCTTCTCCCAAATCTTTTATTGTTCTTTCCCTCCTACCCCCTCTTAACTTCTCCAATTTTTGTTTCTTGTTCCTTTACGATTCCCATTTACACTGCGAAGCTTTATGCGATGTGGTGTCTTTCCACACTCTCCCGTATATATTATTGGGCAACACGGAACGCTTCATATTAGTTGGGGTTCAGTGCTATAATCGACTATATATGAAATTGTCAACGGAATCTAAAAGAATAATTTCTTTTGGTGATTTTTTAACCTTTGAAAGCGAGCCTTCCTTAATAGTGCTTTCTGAAGGTGGGAATGATTATATTTTTAAACTCATTTTCATTGAAAATGAGAGTGGTAAATCAACAGTTGATTTTAAAGTCATTAATGATTACCAACTTGAAATAAATTTTTATAACTTTAATCATCCACTTGGCGTTGGAAATTTAAAACCACTTCTCATGGGTAATATTGGTAATAAAAATTTATACGCCAACTTCTTAATAACTAAAATGAATGATAATACCAAAACATATCGTGTTGGTTTTACATTTTATTTGGACATTTAACATGAAAAATAAATTAATGCCACCGCAAAATCTTACAGAGCAGCAAATATCAGGCGAACACGAACGAGATATGAAGTTAATAGAGGCTGGTTTCCTCGGAAAATTTTTTGGCTACGGAGAAAATGTTATTAAAAATGTCGGAGGACTAGTTCTTGTTATATTGACAATAATAATTTTAATTTCATATTTTAGATCACCTCTTGATGATTGGTCTAACATTCTTAAAAATCTTTCACCATTTATTACTTTAATTCTTGGATATTTAGTGGGA
>CAZLDC010000070.1:0-5265 GCA_964558385.1 uncultured Gammaproteobacteria bacterium | reverse complement strand
ACCGATCGCGATTATATCAGCTCGATTCCGCTTCGTATGTCACCAATGACCGGCTACGGGCCATTGAAAAGGCCATGGAGTGGGGAGATAAAATTCCGGTGGGCGTGTTTTACCAGGAAAATGCTCCCACAAGCGAGGATCGCGAACCGGCGCTCGCATCCGGTCCGCTTGCAAGCCAAACATTGGGGGTGAGCGATCTGGACGCTCTTCTCTCGGAGTTTCACTAATCCTGCACTGTGCGAAGCTCCGGTGCGGGGCTTGACACCCATTTTAGCACTTGTTATACTTGAGTGCCAAAGCGATATATCATGGATATTATCTCACAACATCAGCAATTGTTTCCCGTTGTTCCAATCCGTGACGGGATCGTCTACCCCGGCACGGAGATGATTCTTACCTTCGGTCGATCCCGCTCCGTCACGGCTATAGAAGCCGCACAATCCTCAGGCAAGCGCGTGGTACTCGCGATGCAGAAAAATCCCGGCGTCAACGACCCCACCCCGTCGGATCTTTTTTCTATCGCTACCGTCGGAGAAGTGGTCCAGATGATGAAAAATGAAGGGGAAATCAATGCGCTTGTGCGCGGTATCGCCAAAGTAGAGATTCTCAGTTATGAAGCAGTCGAACCGTTTTTTGTCGCACGGGTCATTCCTCGGGATGATCTTGTTGAGGACAATGACGATGTGAAAGCGCTTACCCGCCACATCACGGGAGAACTTCGCCGGGCCGTAAACTTGGGCAAATCCATGGATTTTTTGACGTTTATGAATATCATGTCCGGGGTCACGAGTCTGCAGCTTTCCTACCAGATCGCGGGGATTCTTGACATCAAACCGGAAGAGCGGCAGGAGCTTCTGGAAATTTCATCCGTCAAAGAGCGGCTCGAGCGGGAAATCGCCTATCTTGCCCATGAGATTAAAATTCTCGAGATAGAGAAAAAAATAGCCAGTAAAACCCAGGAGAAATTTGACAAAAACGTCCGTGAGCAGGTCCTGCGGGAGCGCATGAAGACGATTGAGAAGGAACTCGGAGAGAACGAGGACAACAAAGAAACCAAAGAGCTTGCTGAAAAAATCAAAAAAGCAGGAATGCCCGTGGAAGTCTTGAAAAAAGCAGAGAAGGAGCTCGCGCGACTCTCCCAGATGTCCCAATACAATCCTGAATCCTCCTACGTGCGCACGTATTTAGACTGGCTTATTGAGTTGCCCTGGTCTGTCGCCACTGCCAATGATGTTGTTATCAAAAATGCAGAATCAATCCTGAATGAAGATCATTATGGGCTGCAAAAAATCAAAGAACGGATTTTAGAGTATCTCGCGGTCATGAAGCTTCGCGCTGTAGCGCAAAAAGAGGAAGAAGCACAGCACCAACGCTCGAACGAATCCTCTTCGACAGATCCTTCTGTGGTACTGACAGAGGCAGAAAAACCGTCGGAGATCATCGTGCGCAAAGCCAAATCCGCGCCGACTATCCTGTGTTTTGTCGGTCCCCCGGGAGTCGGAAAAACCTCTATCGGCAAATCAATTGCCCGTTCTATCGGCCGTAAGTTCGTGAAAATGTCTCTGGGTGGTATCCGTGACGAAGCGGAGATCCGGGGTCATCGCCGCACCTACGTGGGCGCCCTACCCGGGCGGATCATCCAGGGCATAAAGCAGGCGGGAACGAAAAATCCGGTATTTATGCTCGATGAGATTGACAAAGTAGGTAACGACTTCCGCGGAGATCCGTCAGCGGCACTTCTTGAAGCATTGGATCCGGAGCAAAACTACGCGTTTTCGGATCATTATCTGGACGTACCGTTTGACTTATCAGATGTCTTTTTCATTACGACGTGCAACGTATTGGATACTATTCCGCCGGCCCTTCGTGATCGTCTGGAGATCATCCACTTCCCCGGGTATACCGAAGAGGAGAAATTTCATATCGCCCGGGATTTCATCATGGAAAAGCAGCGGGAGATTCACGGTATACCCAAGAATACCGTCAGTCTCACGAGTCAGGCAATCATGACCATCATCCGGCGCTACACGCGGGAGGCAGGTGTCCGGAGTCTCGAGCGGGAATTTGCTAAACTTTTCCGTAAAGTCGCCAAAAAGATCGCGGAAAAAAATGGTAAAGGAACAGGCAAATTCACTCTGACCCCGAAAGATCTTCATCAGTACTTAGGGCCGTTGCGTTTTACTTCTTATCTCGCGGAAAAGACTGACGTGGTCGGTATGTCCACAGGACTTGCCTGGACTGAGGCAGGAGGCGAGATTTTGTTTATCGAAACCGCGCTCATGCCCGGCAAGGGAAGTCTTCTGTTGACCGGACAACTTGGCGATGTTATGAAAGAATCCGGTCATGCAGCACTATCCTGGGTACGGAGCAAATGGAGTGTGTTGGGGTTGGACGAAAAGTTTTTCGGGAAAATTGACGTTCACGTTCATGTTCCGGAAGGCGCAGTACCTAAAGATGGCCCATCAGCGGGAATAGCCCTTACGACGTCATTGGTCTCGGCAATTACGAAGATCCCGATCCGCCGGACTATTGCCATGACGGGAGAAGTGACACTTCGCGGGAGAGTGCTTGAAATTGGAGGAGTGAAAGAAAAGGTGATCGCCGCTCACCGCGCCGGTATCCGGACGATTATTTTACCCAAGGATAATAAAAAGGATCTCGAGGATATACCCAAAAGTGTGACGAGGGATCTGACGTTTCATTTCGCTGAACACATGGATGAAGTACTCAAGATTGCCCTGACGAAATCACTTCCGGTCAAAAAAATCCGGTCTATCCCTATGCGACCGGCGCTGCACCTCACCGCCTAATGCCGAAATCCGCTTAGGATTTTATTTGAGATATTCATAGACGAGTTTTGATATCTCTGCAATAATTTTTTTCGTTTGCTCCTCATCGGTGATGTCACTCGTAAATACTCCGATATAGTAGACTGTTTTATCATCTGTCACAATGCCGGCGTCGTGCATAACGGCTATTTCATTGCCGATTTTGTGGTACACCGTTGAGGTCTTTGGAAGGAGTCCGGGCAGCCGGTCCTCAAAATCAGTGTCTTTGAAAAACGCGAGAAGCTCGCTTGTCGATGCAGGGTTTGTAATCTCTCCCTTGAACATTTTTTCAAACAAAATGGCGATATCGCGATTGGACGTTTTATTATTGACCATATCCGTTTGGGAGAGTCCCCACTCGCCCATGAGCGCCTGCACTTTATCCAATCCAACGGTATAATTTCCCAGGACGTATCCGGCAGTATTATCGCTTTGCTCTATGGCAAGCTTGGCGAGTGTTTTGAGGGAATACACGCTTCCCGGGGGGTCGTAGCGGATCGATCCCGTACCGAAATTTTGGATGTCCCGCGCCTGAATGGTCACGCGCTCATCCAGATCAATTTCACCTTTGCCTGCGTAGTAGTAGAGCGATGTGACAATCGGTACTTTATTGACCGATGCTGCTGTAAACATGACGGTTTCATTGATGCCTGCCGTAAGGGTTGATTTATAGTCTTTCACATAGACGGAATAGTTTTTCCAGCGGTTATTGACGAGTGTCTGAATTTTTGTCCGGAGATCGTCGCTTGTCTTTTTTTTGGCAAACAGTCCGCCGAGCACCTGAGCAGGTTGGGTTGTATCATCCGGGATGGGGGAGAGAATCGCTGTTTTTTTTCCTATGTTTACTGTGCGGAAGAGTAAAATACCCAGCACAACAACTGACACGAGCAGGAGAATACTTTTGAGAGAAAAACCGTGCGGCTGACCGATCCTATGGCGGTGATACATGGGGAGATTGTATCATGCAGAAGTTTTTTTGTAGCGCGTAGGGGAGTCGAACCCCTCTTGCTAGATTGAGAATCTAACGTCCTAACCGATAGACGAACGCGCCAAGTCATTTATGGTCGGC
Organism: uncultured Gammaproteobacteria bacterium; assembly: GCA_964558385.1. Lineage (GTDB taxonomy): Bacteria > Patescibacteriota > Microgenomatia > UBA10105 > UBA927 > CAZLDC01. The sequence goes on along the minus strand of CAZLDC010000070.1, from coordinate 1,368 downwards.
ACGTCGAGTCATACTCGACTGACACGTTTGACAGTGTCGTTTGACCGTGCCACCGCTATAGCCTTGATGATATCAATTCATGCTTGACAAGGCAAGGTAATTTCCTATAGACTTCCTCTGTACGACAGCGCACTAAACGGCGCTGTCACATTTGATATATGGACCCACATCACAAAATGATGCTTACCAAAGAAGGACTTGCCGAGCTGCGCGCGGAGCACGATGAGCTCTTGAGCGTCAAGCGTCCGGCTGCCGTCACGCGGCTCTCCGATGCCCGAAGCCTTGGAGATCTCTCGGAAAATAGCGAATACGCAGCCGCCAAGCAGGATCTCGCGTTTATCGACGGAAGAATTGCCGAACTTGAGGAGATACTCCATACGGCCAAGGTGATTACGAATCACGGCAAATCACAGGTAGACGTAGGCTGTAAAGTGACACTTCATGTAGGTGGAAAAAAAGAAGAGTTCACCGTCGTGGGTGAGTGGGAAGCTGATCCCAAGGAAAAAAAGATTTCCCACGAGTCCCCACTGGGCCGGGCGCTCATGGGAAAAAAGTCCGGAGATAGTGTGGAAGTAGAGGCGCCGGCGGGAAAAATCCTCTACAAAATTCTCCACATCGAATAAGAATTTTTTATATAATGGTAAAAAATCCGGCAACAGCCGGATTTTTTTGATACTATACAAATATGTTTTGGGCGGACAAAATTGCCAAACACATTATTGATTCCGGTGCCCACCGGCCCTTTTGGGTGGATGACATGTTCACGCCATCGGGCTTTGCCCATATAGGTTCGCTTCGCGGACCTCTGGTCCATGATATGGTTTATCGCGCGCTTCGGGATAAGGGTGAGCACGTTACCTCCACCTATGTATTTAATGACTTTGATCCGGTGGATGGACTTCCTCCCGAATTGATTTCGTTATCTGACGAGCTCGGTAAGCCCCTTCGTACCGCACGGCCGCCGGTGGCGGGTTATGAAAGTTTTGCTGAGTATTTTACCAAAGATTTTCAGCGTGTTCTTATGGATTTGGGAGTTCTGGCTACGTACCGTTCATCCTGGGATATGTACCGGGAGGGCAAATTTAACGGTGTCATCCGTGAAGCGCTGGATCATTCAGAAACGATTCAGGATATATATCAGAGGGTGAGCGGCAGTAAGAAGAGGGAAAAAGGATGGCTACCGCTTCAGGTGATCTGTGAGCAGTGCGGCAAATTAGGGACTACGCGCGTGCACGATTGGGACGGAAACACCGTCGCTTACACCTGTGAACCCGCGATGGTGACGTGGGCCAAGGGATGTGGCCATACCGGGCGGATAAGCCCGTTTGACGGCAATGGTAAACTTCCGTGGAAAGTGGATTGGCCGGC
>CAZLDC010000069.1:4324-5271 GCA_964558385.1 uncultured Gammaproteobacteria bacterium | reverse complement strand
CTTGCCTGCCGATGACGATCATGCCCCACAAGAGAAATGGCAGCTCCACGAGGTATAGAAGCCCCATGTCCGGCGCATGATGCCGCGGATTGTCTCCGGTCACAAAAAGCCACCGCAGAGAAAAATGAGAGAGGTACCCGTCCAGAAGCGTTTTCGCCCAGACAATCCGACGGTTGTCAAAAACGATACCTAATGGATTTCCCGCCATTCGATCTTCATCGAGTTTCCGGACGCTCTTTGCCAGAAGTCCGGTTTGATCCGCCAAAGAACTTGTCCCCCGCAGTCTCGTGACAGTCGTTGGGTTAACAAATACCGTAACGAGCGGCATCACTGTGAGCACGCCTATAACTATCGCAAGCATTAGCGACCGTCGCTGTGACAGCAACTCTTTCCTGTATATCCACGAAAGAAACAGAACAAGAAGCGGAACAAAAATACGTTCACTGTGATATGCATAGAGCCCAAATCCGAACAACAATGCGCTTACTGCAAGCATTCTCCTGTGCTGTAGCCCTTTCAGAAACGCCCATATCGCCCAAATATTCAGTGTAACCCCGATATTTGCTTCAAACGCGATGCGCGAAAATTGAATGTGCCAGGGTGATAACGCAAGCAAAAACGCACTCAAAAGTGCTATTGCTTGCAAATTCCAAATTCCAAATTTCAAATTCCACTTTATTGATACTTGGTGCTTGTTTGGAATTTGTTGCTTGATGCTTGATGCTTGATGGCGAAGAAGTTCTAACACCAGGAAATATGTCCCAACGACGGCCAATATACCGGCAAGCGCTGAAGGAAAGCGCACTGCCCATGTTTCCAATCCAAATGCTGCCACAGCGGGAATCGTAAGGTACATATAGAGGGGAGGCTTGTAATCATCAAATGAACGAAGTGAGAGCGGAAACCACGTACCATACTCATCCCTGCCGGTTTTCAGAACCGAGTAT
>CAZLDC010000069.1:2833-4314 GCA_964558385.1 uncultured Gammaproteobacteria bacterium | reverse complement strand
CCGAGTATGCATTGTATCCCAGAGCCGCCTCATCCCAATCCGGACTGGGCGGTACATTCCCGAGCTGCCACAACCGAAGAATGGAAGCGACAGAGATAATCACTATAAACATTGCTTTTCGCATATCGTTAAGGTTTATCAAATAGAACAAATGCCGCATCTCCATTCGGTCGGTAAATTGTACTCAAAACTCTCGCGCCTCCCGCTACTTCGCTAGGGAGACTCACATAAAGAGTATTTTCCTCAAATGTTCCTATTCCTTTTTCGGTAAATATATATGTTCCAAATCCAAAAACATGATAAAACCCTGCTGCATCAAACGTGGATTTTTTGGTTGACAGATACAAAGAGGGGTCCATACGGGTAAAAAACAGCGTGTACATGTATGACCTACCGTATGCTTCGCTTATCACAACGCGTTTATGCCCACGCTCATAAACTGCCACCTGAGCGATTGCTTGTTTGTATCCGTATTGCCATTCGGAAGCATATTCACGGGCGTAGTGATTGAAATAGTTATGCCAGAAGTAAGAGAAGCTCACGATAAGCAATAAGCAATAAGCAATAAGCACGAAATTACTTTTGACTTTAGACTTTAGACTTTTGACTAGGGTGACTATTCCATATGCGATGAATATCTGCCATACCGGCAACGAATTTTCTATCCGCAGCGCGTGCGGGGTTTCCCGTGCGACTGAGGCAGGAAGCAGCGCGAAGATCACCCAAAGCACGAGCGTCCAGCCAACCTTAGCATCGGAAATAAATAGCCGATACACCCCATAGAGGAGAAATGGCGCCTCTATGATATACAGCTGCCCGACCTCCTGAAGAGAAAACTTCGGATTGCCATCCCCGCGGATAAAGAGAAACCACGGCTGGAAGTGGTCAAAAAAATGTTTGAGATACTCTATGGTAAATCCAACCCTTCTGTTATGGAATACTTTGGAGAATATCGTATTCCCGTCGCTCGCGATTCGCGTGTTTGATCGCTCGATGATGGAAAGATCGGAAAATATATTCACTTCCGCAAACCGCAATCGTGCCTCAGGAGAAATCAGGTGCGGAACCAGAGGTACGAGAAGAATACATGCGGCCACTATGCCAATCGCCGCAAGCCGTTTATAGCGGAGCATTTTTTTCCGTACCCAAAAGAAAAATAATAATCCGAGAAGCGGCGCGACATACCGCGCACTATTGAACGTATACATCGTAAGCACAAACGGTATCCAGCAGACGGTCAACAATCGGGGATGCTCCCTTGACCGCAACACAAGGAGCACACCGGACAACAGGATCGTCAAGGCGATATTTGCTTCCCACCCGGCGCGAGAGAGCTGAAGATGCCAGGGAGAGATAGCCAAAAGCAACGCACTGAGAAGTGCAATATAATGATTATAATCATTATAATTTCTATAATGGTTATAAAATTCTAACACTAAAAAATACGTGAGCAGCACAGCGAGGGTACCGGCTATAACCGA
>CAZLDC010000069.1:0-2823 GCA_964558385.1 uncultured Gammaproteobacteria bacterium | reverse complement strand
GAAGATGCCAGGGAGACACCGCAAGCAAGAATGAACTCACAAGAGCAACTGCTTGCAAATTCCAAATTCCAAATCCCAAATCCCAAACAAATTCAAAGCCTAAATGTCCAAAACGCTTTGGATTTTCTTCCTTTTGATATTGGTGCTTGTTTGAAATTTGGTGCTTGGTGCTTGTTGCTTGGTGTCGAATAAGTTCTAACACTAAAAAATACGTGAGCAGCACAGCGAGGGTACCGGCTATAACCGATGGCAACCGAACCGCAAGTTCAGTTAGCCCGAACATCGCAACGAACGGAACAGTCAGGTACACCGCGACCGGAGGCTTATAGTCTCCGTAGCCCACGAACGCATCCAGAGGAAACAATCTTCCGTGTTCATCGCGGCCAGTTTTGAGAATACTATACGCGTTATATCCTATGGAGACTTCATCCCAGGACAACGACGGCGGCACGGTCGTAACGTTGTACACACGCAGAAAAAACGCCAACGCAACGATTGAAACGATTGCGAACAATCCTACCTTATTCTTCATACAAAAAATATCCTACTCCAAATACCAAAGTCAAGTATCCCAGATGACTATTGTGAAAATACCGCGAGAAGTACCAGAATGCAAACAGAAATATGCTGTATCCGATAAGCAATTTCCCAATTGATCTGTTTTTCCCGCACCACCGGAGCAATGCTATGAGCAGCGGCAGGCATACCGCAATCTGCCAGAGTATAAACGGGTAGTATGCATGGATGTCCGTAATAACCCCAAACTGATACAGCACCATACCCAAACCATATCCCGCGACGGGATAACTTACGTCCGTTGTTCCGGCAAGAAACGCGACGGTACTTTGCCAGTAACTTCGGGCGTCCCAGACGAGAAAAGGTCCAAGGATCAGTGCGATCGTCCCGACAAAACCAACCACGACAAGATACTTTTTTGTCAAGGATAGCTTCACTATGTCCTGCCATGCATAAAGCAATACAAACGGAAACGAAAGCCATATGGTCTGTTTGGATAGCAGTGCAAGCGCATAGACAATTGCTCCCAACACAACATTTTTCCGGTGCCAAAGAAAAAGAGCAAAAAGCAGCCAAAACAGCGCAAAGTGATCGCTTCTCCCTTCCAGAAGATAATCAAACATCACCGGACTAAAAGCAGTCACGATAATTGCAAGTATTTTCTTGGGATACTCTTTTATCCAGACTGCCAGAAGCGCAAGCGTACCAAAGTAGGTAAACAAAAGCGGCAATCTACCGTCAAAGAATCCGAATAATTTCACAAAAGGATAAAAGAAAAATGAAAATAACAGATACCACGGCGGCATCACAAAATGGTACAGCGCAGGATTGACAGCATCGCGGCCAAGCTCAGTATAATGCCATGCTTCCATATGCGTCCCAACATACGTAGCGCTGTAGGGATTGATGCCGTCTATGAGATAGCGCATCGCCGCTTCCAGTTGCAGGATGATATCGTGAACGCCAAATACCGGCGCGACGCGGGATCTGTCCACAATTGCCGTCACGAGAGGACCCCCTGCAGCGATTGCAATAATCCCAAACAATACAAAAAGTTTCATTCTCCATGCGGCGGCACGGGAACCCGTCCGAATCCAATCTAAATCCAGGGCAACATAGGAGATAAGGAGAAGAAAATATGCGGCGAACAGGATATACGGTGTCCCCTCCATCGGAAATATCCGGTATTTGAGGGGCCACGGCAAAGACAACGCTAATAGAAGTATCGTATCAATCCTCAACATACTACCCTTCCCATTCTACCTCATGATAGTATTAACAGGAAATGATCAAGTGGCCGTTCATCGTATTTATAATCTATCTCACGGCAAGTGTCGTGGTGACGTGGCCGCTGGGCCCTTTAGCCTGGGATCATGTCATCAATGCTGGCGATCCGCTCTTCTATGCATGGAATCTTACCCATAATACCCGGTCAATGATGAATGGTTTTTCCAATATATTGGACGCGAATATCTTCTTTCCGACGACCAACACGCTCGCGCTTTCCGATACGCTCGCTGTACAGACGCTCTTTGCTGCTCCCATCATCTGGATGACCAACAATCCGATCGTTGCCGTAAATCTCTACACGCTCCTGACATTCCCGGTTGCCGGACTTGGTATGTATCTTCTCGTTTGGTCACTCACCCGCCACAGATGGGCTGCGTTTTTCTCGGGTGCACTGTTTGCTTTTTCCTATCCGAGGCTCGGTCAAATAAGTCATTTACCGATGCTCAGTAGCCAATGGCTGCCGTTTTTTTTCTATGGTCTGTATCGGTTTCTTCAGGACGCTAAATTCCGTCATCTATTGATCGCATGTGTCACTTTTCTCCTTCTTCTGGGTTCCACAGTATATTTAGGTGTATTTGCCGTCGTCGTTGCGATCGTCACCGCAGGAATATTCCTCATCTCTTGGATTAAAAATCGCCAGACTATCCTTCTGTGGCCACGGTTAAAAATGGCTCTTCTTCCGCTGTGCGCTGTTATGATCGTCTCTCTCACACTCATGTATCCCTATATTCGCCTCAAAGCCGAGCACCCCGAAATTACCCGATCTCTGGAGGAATCTTCTGCCAGAGCCGCCTATCAACAGGACTATTCGTCCGTCACTGCCTCAAGTCTGCTCGGTATGTTTTTGAAGACAAATGAGGGAGAACGATCCCTGTATCCTACCATCACCCTTCTGGTTCTGGCTGGAATTGGTGCTCTGCAGTGGCGAAAAAGGGAGTATCGATTTCCTGTCACTCTATTGGCGGTTATCGCTCTCGTAGGCCTCATCCTGTCATTCGGTCCCGAGCGCCCTTTCTC
>CAZLDC010000068.1:0-5464 GCA_964558385.1 uncultured Gammaproteobacteria bacterium | reverse complement strand
GAAACCACCATTACAACGAAAGGATGACTGTCGGATTTCTACGGAGAATTAAGCGCCAATGTTGGGAAGTTTTTATTTTATGAGAGAATATGATCCAAATCAACCATTATTACCAGATAATGGTAAGCAAGAACGACGTTGTCCATTTGTTTCTGAACGTGGACCGGAGTGTCCATTATGTGGCGCGGAATCAGATAAAGTAAACCTAGATCCGGGTGGATATGGTCATTGTGATAATTGTGGAGGTAAATTCCCAACGGATCGTTAAAAAATTCAAATGACTATAAAACCAAGCTTTCAAATGGCAAAGCTTGGCTTTAAACACGAATATCTTTCACTTTTAACTGCAATGTGGAGTTGCCGTTCCAGGTGTTCATGTCGACGGTGTAGGCAAGATCGACGATGGCATTATTCTGCAGCTTGCCGGAGAGGCTGCCAAGATTGAAGGCGATAGCATCCATAGGCAGTGTAGAGTGAGGAGTGGAAAGTGAAGAGTGAAGACGAAATTTCAGGTGTTTGCCGGTCGCACCGACGAGGCGGGCGTCCCGCACCGTCACACCGCGCGTTGCAAAGACGGGTTCCGGGTTACCGAAACCAAACGGCTGAAGTTGCTGAAGCTGTCCGTACATCTCTTCAGTGACAAGTTCCAATGGAATTTCAGCGTCTATTTTCAACGTTCTGGTAAGGGTGTTTTCACTAATCTCTTTTTGTGCCATTTGTTCCAGACGATCCCTGAGCGCATTCAGGTGCTTCGTCTCTACGGTAAATCCTGCGGCCATAGGGTGTCCGCCAACATCAATAAGGATGTCACTGCAAGAGCGGATCGCTTCTACGATATTAAATCCGCTGATGGAGCGCGCGGATGCTTTACTCACCTGCTCACCACGGCTTACGACGATTGTTGGAAGGTAATACTCCTCCATGAGTTTGCCTGCGACCAGACCGATGACGCCGGGATTGTACGACTCATGAGCTATGAATATGAGTTTTGTTACTGCGGGATGCGAGATGCGGGATGCGGTAAGATTTTTGGCGTGGATGACTGTTTCTTCCGTCAATTTTTGGCGGTCACGGTTGGTCATTCCCAATTTTTCCGCCAATAGGGCTGCTTTATCTTTTTGTTTGGTACAAAGAAGCCGGAGTGCATCCATCGCATGATCCAGCCTGCCCATAGCGTTTAGCCTGGGCGCGAGCATGTGAGAGACAGCGTATACATCCAGAGAGCCCATGGTGAGCCCTGCGTCTTTCATGAGCGCTTCCAGTCCAACACGCTGCGTCTTATTGATCGCCGCTAATCCAACCTTCGCGATCGAACGGTTGGGACCAACGAGTGGCACAAGATCCGCAATCGTTCCTATAGCGGCAAGAGCAACGAAGCCATTGTTATTCGTTAGTTCGTTACTTCGTGACTTCGCCAATAATTCTTTGGTGACAAACCAGGAAACGCCGGAACCAGAAAGCTTCGTCGTATGGACAATCGTGCAGTCCGGTAGCTTGTCGGGCTTAACGTGATGATCCGTCACAATGACTTCTATCCCCTTCTCTTTGGCATAGCTTACTTTTTCCCATGCGGTGATTCCATGATCGACGGTAATGATCAGCGTCGGATCAAATTGTTCCTGTACGGCATCGATGCCTTTGATCGACAATCCATACCCCTCCTCGACCCGGTGCGGAATGTAGGGCATGACCCGTGCGCCCAGCGCGTAGAGCGCCTCCCACAGGATAGCGCCAGCCGTAATGCCATCGGCGTCATAATCTGCGTAGACAACAATCGACTCTTTATCCTGTATGGCTTTGCCGATACGCTTGACGGCTTTTGCTAAAGATGCGCTATTCACTCCTACATCCTGAGCAGTAAGATCGGACGGATCGGGAGGATGGAGAAATCTTTCAATTTCATTTTTTGTCTTCAGTCCCCTGTTTTGTAATAGAATCTTGACAATATCTTCAACTTTTCCAGCCAAAGGCTGGTCCGCCTTCGGCGGAGACTTACTTAGGATCTCCCATTTCTTCATGGGCTCTATGATATCATAAGGCCATGATATCTCTTCCCAAAACAGTACAATCCATCATCGATACCCTCAAAAAAGCAGGGTTTGAGGCGTATGCAGTCGGAGGATCAGTGCGGGATACAATCATGGGAAGACCGACCAAAGGATGGGACTTTACGACCAGTGCAAAACCGGAAGAGATTCTTGCCCTGTTCCCGGACAGCTTCTATAACAATCAATTTGGAACGGTGGGGGTCAAAATCTACAAATCTACAAATGATAAATCTACAAATAATCAAATTGTTGAAGAAAAAGAAATCATAGATATTTATGAAATCACGACGTATAGGAGTGAGAAGGGCTACAGCGACGCCCGGCATCCGGATGTGATCGCCTGGGGCCAAACCATCCAGGAAGATCTTGCGCGCCGGGACTTTACGATAAACGCAATCGCATGGGACGGAAAAACATTCATCGACCCGTATGACGGCAAAAAAGACATAACCGAAAAAATTATCCGTGCGGTACGGGACCCTCAGGAACGATTTGCGGAAGACGCGCTGCGCATGATGCGGGGCGTGAGACTCGCTGCACAATTGGGATTTACGATCGAAGCGGGTACGCTCACCGGCATACAACAAAACGCCACCCTACTGTCGCGCATATCCATGGAGCGCATCCGCGATGAGCTTCTGCGGATCCTCGCCTCCCCCTATGGGGCCGATGCCATACTCGTTCTCAAAACAACCGGTCTCCTCTCGATCATCCTGCCGGAATTTGATGCGGCGTTTATAACCGAACAAAAAAGCCCTAAACGCCATCACATCTACGACGTCGGCACCCACTCGGTCATGGCGCTCAAATACTGTCCGTCACCGGACCCGGTCGTGAGGCTAGCCACTCTCCTGCACGACATCGGCAAACCGCAAACATACCATAAGGATGACACCGGTCTCATAACGTTTTTTAACCACGAAATCGCGGGCACAAGAATCGTACGAACCATCCTTGGCCGGCTGCGGATGTCCAAAAAACAAGCAGATCTGATCCTCACGCTTGTCCGGTGGCACCAATTCAGCGTGGACGAGCGTCAAACAGATGCAGCACTGCGGCGGTTTATCCGCCGCGTCGGAAAAGAAAATCTGGATGCGATGCTTGCCCTGCGCATCGGTGACAGACTCGGCGGAGGAGCACGGGAAACATCGTGGCGGCTCGAGCTGTATAAAAAACGATTGGAGGACGTACAGAAGCAGCCCTTCACTGTCCATGATCTCAAAATTGACGGTCATGACGTGATGACCGAGCTCGGCGTTAAACCCGGACCAATCATCGGAAAAATTCTGGACCAACTATTTGCTGAAGTGGAGGAAGGAAAACTCGCGAATGAACGGGAGACCCTCCTTGCAAAGCTTAACGAGAATAAATCTACAAATCTACAAATGACAAATATACAAATGAATAGGGATCTCAATAAAGAAATTTCTCAATAGAAATTTATTTATTTGAAGATTTGTCATTTGCCATTTTTCTTCTACGCTCCCAACGGTCCCATAAAATTAGGATGGGAGTTGCGACAAACGGGGATGAGTAGGTACCGGAAATGGTGCCGACCAACAGTGCGACGACAAACCAACGAACTGTCTCGCCGCCCATGAGGATAAGTGCAAGTAACATAAATATAATCGTGAAAGAGTTGGTAAGCGATCTGCCCATCGTCTCCGTCAGTGCCCGGTCAGCAATTTCATCAAACGGTGTTTTATCATCCCGCCTGCGATACTCACGGATTCGGTCAAATACGACGATGGTATCGTGTACCGAAAAACTCATCGTCGTGAGAAACGCCGTAACAAACAATGTGTCTACTTCGACGCCCCTCCACACTCCAAGCAGCGAAAACACTCCGACCACGACAAGCAGATCATGGATCAGGGCAATAATCGCCGATACGCCGAACTTAACATTTTTAAATGCATACGCCACATATCCCAAGATACAGATCATAGCAAGAATCGCTGCTACTACCGCTTTGGAAAGAAGCTCCTGTCCTAAGACAGGTCCGACGGTCTCGAGTCGCAGGATCGTCGCGGTGCTACTGGATTCTATTTCAACCATTTCTGTAAACCGAGTTGTGTTTTCACTGCTTTCCGGCTTAATCCGAAGAAGATAGGTGTTGTTTCCCGACTGCAGGATACTCGCAACATGAATATTCTGTTTTTGGGCAACCTCGGTGAGGAGCTTCTCCTCTACAGATGTATTCAGTGAAAACTCAAGAAGCGTGCCACCGGTAAAATCAATAGATGGTTGCAAGCCACTGCGAACCAACGAATAGATGCCGGGCACAAGAACGAGCCCCGATATGAGGACATAAAACCAAAGATATTTGCTAAATCTAATCACAATATAACTGTAAACTTTAAAATGTAAACTTTAAACTTTATATAAATTTGAATTTTAAAGTTTTAATTTTGAATTTTCTTTTTCTCTATAGAGTACTCGTACGAATGTCCTCGTTACTAAAATACCGGTAAAAAGTCCGACGATGACACCGATAAACAGAGTCAGAGCAAATCCCCGCACCATACCGGAGGAAGGCAAAAACTGCCAGTTACCCGGATTATACAAAATGAGCGCCGTCAGAATCGTCGTGATATTCGCGTCCCGGATACTGTCCCACGCCCGACCAAATGCCTGCTCCATGGCGATCTTCCAGGGCTTGCCGCGCCGCTTCTCCTCCCTGAACCGCTCAAAGATAAGAATGTTGCTGTCGACCGCCATACCGATCGAGAGGATAAATCCCGCGATACCCGGAAGAGTCAGCGTCACCGGTATCAAACGAAATAGCGCATAGGTTACGAGCCCGTAGACGACGAGCGCCATATCAGCAAGAAGCCCCAACCTCCCATACTGGGTGATCATGAACACGGCAACAACGATGAGTCCGATAAGCCCCGCGCGGACACTTTTTGTGACAGACTCCGCACCAAGCGATGCCCCAATGGTCCGTTTTTGGACGACTCTCACCGGCACCGGAAGCGCTCCGGCTGCAAGCTGGAGCGATAAGTTTTTGGCCTGTTCAACCGTAAATCCACCCGTGATCACTGCCTGTCCGTCGGTAATGGGCGTATTGACCCTGGGCCAGGTAAGCGGCTGATCGTCCAAAAAAATAGCAAGGTGGCGGTTCACGAGACGAGCCGTTGCTGAGGCAAATTTCGTCGCACCGTCCCCACTAAACTCTAGCGCCACCTGAGGCGCGCCGGTATCGGAGCTGAAATCAAGTTTTGCCCGTGCGAGATCTTTACCGGTGATGCCGACCGTTGCCGTATTGGTGAGGCTTGGTATGACAAACGCCGCTCCGGTCGCCGCTTGCTGGTCAAAAAATTCCCGAAACTCGAGGCTCGCTGTTTGACCGATGAGAGCGACAGCGCGGTCCACATCCGTTACCCCAGGCAACTCTACGATGATACGATATT
>CAZLDC010000067.1:0-5562 GCA_964558385.1 uncultured Gammaproteobacteria bacterium | reverse complement strand
GGTCGGTTTGGAAATGGCCTGGAAACAGCACCGGACTGGAACATATCCCGTTCGCGATATTGGGGGACACCGATGCCGGTGTGGGAAGAAGTCAAAAGTCAAAAGTCAAATGTCAAAAGTGAAGAGAAACCAAAGCAGCGGATCATCGGGTCGATTGAAGAGCTTAAGAAGTGGGCGGTTAATCCTGAACATGTTGCAGGGCTCACGGATATCCATCGGGAATTTTTGGATGATATCGAGGTTTGGGTGGATGACGGAAAAACAGTGAAGGGCAAACGCATCCCCGAGGTGTTTGACTGCTGGGTGGAGTCGGGTAGCATGCCATATGCGTCGCTCCATTATCCGTTTGAACAAAAGCAACTTTTTGAAGCAACGCACCCGGCGCAGTTTATCGTCGAGTATATCTCACAGACGCGGGCATGGTTTTATACGCTTCACGTCATGTCCGTCGGACTGTTTGGCAAGCATACATTTGAAAACGCACTCACCCACGGCGTCATCCTGGCCGAAGACGGGACGAAAATGAGCAAATCGAAAAAGAACTATCCGGACCCCATGGTGCTTGTTGAGAAATACAGCGTCGACGCGCTTCGGTTTTATCTCATGGGATCAGTCGTCATGCGAGGAGAGAATCTCAATTTTTCAGAAGCCGGGGTTAAAGAAATCTATCAGAACGTATTATCCCGGCTTTGGAATATGGCAGCGTTTTATCTCCTGTACCGCGCCCAGGGAACCATGCCGGGAGAGGCACCCAAAGCCGTACATGTCCTGGATCGTTGGCTCCTGGGGCGTGCGGCGACTATGGTGGGTGAAGTGACGAAGGCGCTGGACTCCTATGATACGGTTGCCGCGTGCCGGACTATATTGCAGTTTATCGATCACTGTTCAAATTGGTATGTCCGAAGAAGCAGAATCCGGCTGCGGGAAGATGCCCTGGCCATGAATGTCTACGGGTGGGTGCTCAAAACGCTCGTCACGGTGATGGCGCCGGTCACTCCGTTTATGAGCGAACGGTTGTATCAAAATCTTACAAACACCGAGGACAGCGTGCACCAGGTGGACTGGCCAACACAGGATCAAGTGGGTGTGATACAGAACCTCAAGGAAGATGAAGAGAAGATGAATCTCGTTCGTGACATTTGTGCGTTGGGTCATGCGCAGCGCAAGGCAGCGGGAGTGCCGGTGCGCCAACCGGTGAAAAAGTGCAAAGTGCAAAGAGCAAAGGGTAAAGTGGATGAGGAACATATCGAACTTATTAAAGAAGAGTTAAATGTAAAAGAGGTGGAGATAGGGCTTGGCGAAGGAGAACTCATTGTTGAGCTTGATACGACGAGCTCGCCGGAGCTTGAGGCAGAAGGGAACATGCGCAAGCTCATCCGGAGCATGCAACTGCTGCGAAAAGAAAAAGGATGTGCCATAGATGAGCACGTACGTGTCGAGGTCCCTGAGGAATATAAGACGTTGCCTGAGGAGTTGCTTGCCCGGGTAAAAAAGGAAACGCTCACCCGCGAGATTGTATGGGGAAAATCACTTCAATTGTTGACTTCATAGACCTTGTTCTGCTTTTGATCATCGGATCATTTGGCTTGGTGATTCTCCTGTCGGTTGATCAGGGATTATTTTCCCAACAGGCTGTCATTTTTGCCGTCGCCATCCTCATCGGATGTATCGTGGCAATGGTCGATAGTGCGCTTCTCTTATGGGCGGCGCCTTGGGGGTATATAGCCTCTCTCATGTTCCTGCTGTCTTCGTATCTCGGGCCTTCGATCAGAGGAGCGACGCGGTGGATACAGGTGTTTGGCATTCAGTTGCAGCCTTCAGAGCTTGTCAAGCCGCTCCTGCTGTTGGGATTTGCGTGGTCCCTCAAGATGTTTCCACCGCGCAGTGTCAAAAACGTCATTATCCAGGTTGTCATATTTCTTGTTCCGTTTCTTTTGGTATTTCGTCAGCCGGATCTTGGGACAAGCATTGTCTATGGCGTGATGTGGCTGTCGATGATGATCGCCGCGGGATTTCCGCTGCGGGTGCTCGCGACGGTACTCCTGATCCTGACGCTATTGCTGCCTGTCGGTTGGCAGGGGCTTCATGCATATCAAAAAGCACGGATCACGACATTCATAAGCCCCGGCGTGGACCCCAAGGGAGCGGGGTACAATGCTATACAAGCCATGATTGCCGTCGGCAGCGGACAGTTCTTCGGCAGAGGACTCGGACGGGGTACGCAGAGCCACCTCCGGTTTCTGCCGGAGTATCATACGGATTTTATTTTTGCGACGCTCGTCGAGGAGTTGGGATTTTTCGGAGGACTCATACTCCTGTTGGCATATGGGGGACTGCTGTGGCGTATTGTGAGGCCGTTAGTTGCGGGAGTGATCGAGTCGTTTGCACCTTTTGTCTATAGCGTCGGATTGTTTGCCATGATCCTCACACAAATCGTCATCAATGCCGGGATGAATATGGGGCTTGTGCCGATCACCGGCATCACTCTGCCGCTTGTATCCTACGGCGGGAGTTCGCTTCTGTCTCTTTCGGTATGCTTTGGATTGCTGTGGGCGCTTCGCCGCGGCGACGTGGAGAGGGAGCGAGGCGTTGCAATAGGTCTCAGGGACTGATAGAATACACGTCATGTTTGCAGTCGTTCAAATCGGATCCGGTCAATACACCGTCAGCGTCGGAGATCATATCGACGTTCCTCTCATGGAGGGCACCGTCGGAGATACGGTGACACTGTCACAGGTTCTTTTAACGAGCGAAAAGGGCGCAACCAAGCTTGGTACTCCGACACTCAAAGGCGTCTCGGTGACGGCGACCATTGAAGCCCACGGAAGCGGCAAAAAAATCCACGTCCGCCGGTTCAAGTCTAAAGTACGGGAGCGGCGTCACATTGGATTCCGGCCAAAGTTCACGAAACTTCTCATTACCGCGATTGCCGGTGTGTAACGTTCATGACCTCCTATTTGTTTATATTCGGCAGAAGCCCCCAGCTTGCTTTGCAGGAGCTGACTGCGATATCCGGTGCACTCCCACCCCCCCTCACGCCTGAGGTCGCTTGTATCGAAGACCTCTCGAACGCCGTAGACCCTCAGTCTTGGATTCAGGTGTTAGGAGGAACAGTGAAAATAGCACGGAAACTGAGTGAAAGCACCGAACTGACTCCTGCGACGCTTACCCCGTATCTTGAGCATACTGCGGAGGATTCTATCGTGTTTGGCGTGAGCGTGTATGGTGCTGAAGGTCTCGTAACCTCCAAATTTTTAAGGGAAATGAAAGAGCTCCTTGCCTTGAAACATATCCGATCACGCTTTGTCAGTGCGCATGAGGGTGATACGCTCACCAGCGTCGTCATCGCAAAACAGCATGTCTATGAGCTCATCGTTGTTTATGCGCAAGGCCGCTATATCATCGGGCTAACTCAACAGGTGCAGGATTTTGAACAGTGGAATAGACGCGACTACGGCCGTCCGTATGCCGATCCCCGATCCGGTATGCTGCCGCCGAAAGTCGCCCGCATGGCGGTAAATCTGGCAGGAGAGTCAAAAGTCAAACGTCAAATGTCAAAAGTTCTCCTTGATCCTTTCTGCGGCATGGGGACGATCCTAGGAGAGGCGCTTCTTGCCGGGTGGACGTGTATCGGGAGTGATCAATCTGAAGAGGTCGTTAATAAGGCAAAAAAGAATCTCGAATGGCTGACAGGGTTGAACCCTGTCATGAGTCAGGATTCAACCCTAAAACAATTTCAGCTCCTGCGATGCGATGCAACGCATATCTCTGACATGATTCCCGAGTCGACCGTAGACGCGATTGTGACGGAGCCGTTTATGGGCAGTAATGACCAGCAAGAGCCTATGACCATCGAGCACGCCAAAAATCGGATGAAAGGCCTGGAAAAATTATATATAGGATGTCTCAAAGATTGGCGCACTGTGTTAAAACCGGGCGGGACGGTAGTCATTGCCCTGCCTGAATATCGCGTAAACGACAGATCATTTTTCGTGAAAAATGTTATTGACAGGTGTGAAACCCTCGGTTATACTGTCTCGGCAGGTCCACTGCCTTACAGTAGACCGCAGGCAATAGTAAGAAGGAAATTTTTTGTGTTACAAAAAATTTCGATGAGCGCATGATTTAAAAATACATGATGAGCACTTGATCAGGTGCTAATCATGTTCTTATATCAGGTGTTTATCATTTATGAATTAGTATGGCACACGTAAAAGCAGGCGGTACGGCAAAAGGAAATAAAGACTCCGTCTCCAAACGGTTAGGAGTCAAAATATACGGCGAGCAGGCGGCCATCTCCGGCAATATTCTCGTTCGGCAAAAAGGAACCCGCGTGCATCCCGGAGACAACGTCATGATGGGGAAAGACTTTACCCTGTATGCTGTATCGTCCGGTCTCGTAAAGTTTCATACCAAGCTCGGAAAACAGTTCGTGTCGGTCCTGCCTCAATAATTTTCATGGCTGATTTACAACACATCCTTCAGATGGAGGTTGACATGATCCAGCCCAATCCGCTGCAACCCCGCGGACTTATTCCTCCGGATTCCCTCGGAGACCTCGTCAATTCGATCAAAGAACATGGCATCATTGAGCCGCTTGTCGTTGCTAAAACTCCCGCCGGATATCAGATCATCGCAGGAGAGCGTCGCTGGAGAGCCAGTAAACTCGCCGGTCTGCTGACCGTACCGGTCGTCGTACGGGAGACAACGGCCAAGGGCATGCTTGAGATGGCGATCGTGGAAAACGTACAGCGCGAGGACCTCAATCCCATTGAGCGCGCACAGGCATTTCAGCGCCTCATCGAGGAGTTTGGTCTACCTGTCGGGGAGATTGCCAAACGGGTAGGCAAAAGTGAGTCCTATGTGAGTAACACTATGCGCCTGCTTGCTCTGCCGGATGCGATCAAAGACGGACTCATCTCCGGAGCTATCTCCGAGGGACACGCGCGCGCTATCGCGGGACTCGGGGAAGTAAAGCTGATGGTCGATGCGTATAAAACTATTCTTTCCGAAAGCGCATCGGTACGGCGGGCAGAGGATTTGGCCCGCAGGCTCAAGGCTCAGTATAATAAAGAACCCGCTCATAAAGTCGAACGGATTCACAGTGATGAACTGGATGCAATTGCCAAGGATCTCGCGCAGTCCGTCAATGGGCTTGTGAAAATTACTCAGTCGAAAGTGGAAGCACGGGTTGTGTTTGTCATCCGCGGGTCTCTTGAGCAAACCAGCAGCGCCCTCAAGATGGTCCACGCCCGTCTGGGAATAAAAAAAGATTTGTCTTCTAATTAATACCCTCGCATTCATAGATTCCCCCTTTTACTATAAGTAGATAATGGAATCCTCTACCACGATTTTTTGACTCTGTGGTCGCATGCGAGACTGATGATTCCGACAAAATAACGCCATGGCGTTATTTTGTCGGAAGGATATGCTATGCTTATGGAGCATGAAATAACTAGGATAGAATCCTATGATAAAATCAAGTGCGAGTTTATTAGGAAAGAGAAAATCGAAGCAAACTATAGAATCTTCTCCTTTGCCAAGTGATGAGCATATTTTCCG
>CAZLDC010000066.1:3740-5628 GCA_964558385.1 uncultured Gammaproteobacteria bacterium | reverse complement strand
TTGGCAAGTAGTCCTTTTCCGAGTGTTTTGGCGTGAAACGGGACGGTAGTACGGTATCCGTCTGGATGACGAAGATCTACATGGCTTCCGACGGTTTTTACCTCCACAAACCCGTGTTTTTTGAAAGCCCGGATGATATCGCGGGGACGAACGTTGCCTAATTTACTCATGCAAATGCAAATGGGTAATCTTTGGGTACCAAAACTTTTGCCGTGGTAACAACCACAGTGTCACTAGGATCCTCTGGCGAAGGCACCGGCTCCCCGTCAGCCATAAGTGCATCTATTCGGCAACGAATTGCATCAGTAATGTGCATGATCGCCTCTTCGATGGTATCCCCATTGTCCGCGACATCAAGCGCCGGCGCGTAGGCGAGATAACAAGGTTTTCCTGATCCGGAATAAACATCTGGCTCGATGATAACGCGATAATTCAATGCTTTTGTGTCCATAGTGATCGTATTGTACGTCAATCTCTTTCATCGTTCAATGTTGGGAAGACGCTATCGTCTTCCTATACTTGGAGACGAGTGAACCCCAACGCTTTATTGTATAGTTTCGGAAAGGAAGACGTTCTTCGGATTTAGCAGCCTCCGCTTCCCGGGCATCAGTCATATCCTGATGAAGCTCGAATGTAGTCATTGTTTTTGTACCATGCATAGTTTGCTTACTTTGCTTATTGGAGGTACAAAAGTCAAGAAAAAAATATCTGTCAGCTGACGGGTTTTGGTGCTGACGGAGCGATATCAGAGTTCGGCCCTTTCACGATGTTGTTGACGATATGGTCGACAACCCACGACCCCACTGCTTCCCCGGCTTTCATCCGCAACTCAGTGAATCGTGCTGCTGGACGAAATGCAAATGCCGCAGCCTCCAATCCTCCTATACCAACCATCGATGCAGCCGTTTGTAGCTTATATCTTCCTGCGATGTTGGCAACCTCATTTATGAGGGGTGTTTTATCTTTTTTAAACTCTCTTCGCATCTTTGCGGCACCCTTTTTAATCTCTCTTCGTATAGCTGCTTCTGCTTTCGTTTCTCCTAAAGCAACGAGTCGCCGATGTCCTTCTGAACCCGTCAAAAAATCATGCAACACAGCTCCAGGATATTTTTGTTCCACCGCCTGCTCCACCGCCATTACCTCATTACGTTTTTTTTGAGCAAGCGACTGTACTTGCGGATCATATCTCCGCTTCCCTGCTTCTCTCTGAATGATCCGTTCCGGCGCCTCTTTTCTTGCTTTCTTCATAAATGCAGGATACTCTACCTCACGCCATTGTTGAAACTTCATAGCCAATGGCACTGTAGCAAGGGCCCCATCAACCACAAGAGCTGTCGCCCCACTTACTACACCAAACCCACGAACAAGTCCTTTCATCTCTTGGAGTTTCGTTCGAAGCTCATTATTTTTCACCCGGCTCACCACATTTTCAAACGACTGAAGCTCTTTTGCCCCCATCGTCCCCGGACTAAATTCATCCCACCAGCCTTTAGCTGCCTTTCCCACTCCTTTAAGTACCGCCTTAGGATCGACGTTTTTGAACATAGCTTCCCCGTATCCGTAATTGATCGTCTGTTCTGCCATAGATTATTTACCTCCCGGCTTTTGTACATCTTTGGGGTGAAGAATATTATAAAGCGCTTTCTCTGCCCGCCTCTGGAGCATGGTTGCAGCGACCTCTGGCGCAGTGACCACTGCTTCACCAATGGCCCGTTCTGCTTTTCCTACAGCTTTTTGCCCTTTATATGCGGCTTCACTTGATGTTTTGGCAGCAATCAATCCTGCGGCCTCAGCTGCAGCTTTCACAGTAAGCGTGTGTGTCGTTGCGACAGCAAAACGTTTCGCTATATCTTTTGGAGGTGCAAGAAGCGGAAAAAAGTGACGTACT
>CAZLDC010000066.1:0-3730 GCA_964558385.1 uncultured Gammaproteobacteria bacterium | reverse complement strand
GCGGCAGAGCTGAAGCCTAATAATGACCCTGCGAGTCGCGTCATCACCTTATCCTTTACACCCATGAGTTGTGCGCGCCAACTGCGGTCTTTGCCGCCCCACAGAACCTCTGTCACTTTATCCATTTGCTCTATGTACATTTCTCTAATCCCGCCACCGTGCCACTTCATACGATCCTTAAGTTTATTGCGGATTTCCCAATATTCTTCATTGATACCTTTCTCGTTCTCTGCCGCTTGATCAATCGCGCCCTTCACGCTCGCCACGACGGGGTTTTCCGTTCTCATTTCTTGGGGCATCGGCATCTCAGCGGTTTCACTCATAGCTTTATTATATCATTTTGGGGCAGCAATGCAGAATATACCCATAGTATCCACACTCACCGCTCACTGTCAATCCCCGCCTTTCTCCAACTTCTCCATCAAGTGCTTAAGTTTTCGGTCAAACGTAAACAGCTTTTTTCCCTCCGCACGTGCTTTTGCCAGAACGAGGCAATCTACAAAACTAATCGAGCTATTTTTCCATATCAAAAGAGCTTGTTTTACAATTTCCCGACTCTCAATCTCGAGCATCGGGCTGGATGCGATATCAAACAACTTACTTCCGATCCCCTCCGTGGGTTCGTGATATACCTTTGAAAGTACATACACAGTCTCCAGAATTGCCGCGAGGGGTATGGTCACGAGAACAGTAGACTGCTTGGCTTGGATAAAAAGCGCAGCGACCAATTCCGCTTGATTCGGAATATCTTTCCGCAAGTATCGAAGGAGTGCGTTTGCGTCCAGTAGATAGTTTGTCATGCCTCTCCTTTAGCAAGCGCTTGCTCAAACAAACGCCGTTCCGCAGTGCGGGAAACCCGTATTTTTGTCTTCGAAGCAAAAACTCCGTACAGCGTTAAGATATCCGGCTCGGGCTCCACGACCATTTTGCCTGAATCCATGCTGACGATCGCTTTGCTGGCCTTTTGAAGCCCCAGGGCGAGTCGTATATCAGCGGGGATGGTCATTTGCCCTTGGGAAGTAATGCTCACGGTATAGGTCATGTAATGAACGTATCATCTTCCATTACTTTTGTCAATACTCATTACTTTTCTTCAATCCAATTATTTTACGTCTTCTTCATTATCCTACCCACCGCCACCACAAACGCTGCCGTCCGAAGCGTCGTCTTGTACTTCTTTGAGGCCTCCCACACCGCATCCGCTGCCGCGTTCATTTTTCTTTTCAATTTATTGTTTACTGTCTCCTTGGTCCAGTGTTCATCCTTTAGATTTTGCTCCCACTCAAACGCCGAAACTGTCACGCCGCCACTGTTAGCCAGGACATCCGGGATGACGGTGATCCCCCGCTTCGCGAGTATCTCGTCGGCCTCCGGGCTCGTCGGTCCGTTGGCCATTTCAAGAATGACCTTTGCTTTTATCTTCGAAGCGTTTTCTTTGGTTATGACGTTTTCCAGTGCCGCCGGTATGAGCACATCGACCGGTAATTCTAATAATTGTTCTTGCGTAATCGGGTGGCCCTTCGATAGGTCACAAACCGACCCCGAGCAGTAACAGCCTGCGAGGTAGCCATTTTTCTTCTTGCACGCGAGAGTCAGCTCGGGGTTGACGCCGCTGGGCACATGGATCCCACCCTTACTGTCTGACACCGCAACCACGGTAAAGCCTGCGTTTACGAGAAACTTCACCATGTTATATCCCACATTCCCAAACCCCATGACCGCCGCAGTCAGCTTTTGACTTTTGACTTTTGACTTTTGACGTAGTTTTCCAAGCATCGCTTGCAACACATACAGCCCCCCCAGCCCCGTCGCCTCTTCCCGTCCTTCTGATCCACCATCCTTTATCAATTTTCCTGTAAACGTCCCCCGCAATTTCTCTTTGTCTTTTTTTGAACATTTGACATTTGACATTTGACATTTGACTTTGACGTATTCGTCAGTCATCCACCCCATGATCATCCCATTGGTATTCACGTCCGGCGCCGGCACGTCTTTATCCGGTCCGATCACGTCGGCAATTGCCCGCGCGTAGCCGCGCGACAGCCGCTCGAGCTCACCCTCGGATAATTCCTTGGGGTCAACGACCACGCCTCCCTTGCCGCCGCCCAGCGGGAGCCCCGCGATCGCGCACTTCATCGCCATCCAAAACGCAAGCGCCTTCACTTCAGAGAGATCCACATTGGGGTGAAAACGGATTCCGCCTTTGTATGGTCCAAGCGCCCGGTTATATTGCACGCGGTAGCCGGCAAACATCCGGAGTGTCCCATCATCCATCACGACCGGAATATTGACATGTATCTCCCTCTCCGGCTGCTGTAGCGTTTGCATCGTAGCTTTTAATCTTTTCCCTGATTCCTGATTCCTGATTCCTGATTCGACAAGTACTCTCCCTGCTTTCTGGAGCTGTTTCAGCGCACTTTCAAATGGATTAATTTTCATATTAAAAGAATGTTTCCGTATAAATGTGATCCGAAGCGACCCCATTGTCCGTCAGAAGCGTTCGCATGTCAACGATCATTTGCCGGTTGCCGCAAAGGTAAAACTCCGCGTTTTTCAATGATTCAATGTCTTTCAACACATGCTCCGTCACCCTCCCCTTTTCCCCCGCCCACGCGTCCGTCGGCTTGGACAGCGTCAATACAAACCGGAAATTCGGATGTTTGGCCGCTAGCCCTTCAAATTCTTCTTTCCAAAACACATCCGTCTCGTGCCGCAGTCCCCAATACAATATGAATTCTCCTTGAGGTGATGATATGTTCTCTGAGGCGCGGGGAGGCATACCGTTTCGAAGCGCCGCCACGGCCTTGGCGGTTGAGCTGTTATGGATACCCGAAAGGTCTGGACCTTGGCGGTGCGAGAACCACGATGTGCCGACCTCAGCGCCTGGGGAAGACAACGCATCCACAATCATTGCCCGCAGGGGCGCAATTCCGCATCCTGTCGCGATAAACACTTTCGGCCGTGTGCCCTCTTTTTGTAACACAAATTTCCCCAATGGTCCCAAAAACTGCACCGGATCACCTGGTTTGAGTCCGAGGAGCCATTTAGACCCTTCCCCCATAGGCGCGACACTCTGAAGAAGTTCAATCGTCCCGTCAGTGCTGGGAGCCGAGGCAATGGATAACGTATGATTCCCCTTCGGCGGCCCGATTTTGCAGATCACATACTGACCGGCGGTATACTGCAGTTCTTTGGGCTTTTCAAGCTGTAGCTTGACCACATGAAATTCCCCCGCGACATTCTTCACGGAAATTACTGTTGCGTTATATGTTGTTGGCTTTAGCATAGTTTCTTTTTTAGAATTTGGAATTTTGATATTGTTTGGAATTTGTGATTTGGGATTTGGTGCTTACGTGGCTTGTTCTTCGAGCCACTTCTGCGCGTCCATAGCGGCCATACATCCCTGCCCGGCAGCAACCACTGCCTGGCGGTACCGGGAATCCACACAATCCCCCGCTGCAAACACGCCCGAAACACTCGTCTCCGTCTGCGCTACCGCACCATTTGACATTTGACCTTTGACATTTGACATTTTTATATATCCCTTGCTGTCCATATCAAGAAAACCTTTCAGGAACTCTGTATTCGGCTTGTGCCCGATTGCCAAAAACATCCCATCGGTCTTCACATCTTCCCGTCTTCCTGTCTTGTTATCTACCAACCGTACCCCCGTCACCACACTCTCCCCCAACACTTCTTCGACTGTTTTGTTCAACAAAAATGAAATCTT
>CAZLDC010000065.1:0-5738 GCA_964558385.1 uncultured Gammaproteobacteria bacterium | reverse complement strand
AATGGCGCGCCCGGGTACGCATCCAACGTAACGTTCGCACCGGACCCTAAGGCGATCATTGCCACATCCACTTCGTCGACACTTGCTTCAAACACGAGTGAACCCGGATCCACTACTTCAAATACTGCCGTCGCAGGGGTAATATTTATCCCGGCAACCGGAGTATCGACGCGTGTCACAATACCGGCAATAGGAGTGATAAGCGTCGAGTATTCGACAGAAAGATGCTTAATCTCTACATCGAGTACTGCCTTCTCTAGATCCCACTGATTTTTCTCAAGAATTCGCTTGACGGTATCAGTGAGAGCTGTTTGGGGATTTTTCGTACCCTTGTACGTCACACGCCACATCTCTTCAAAGTCATTTCTCTGTTTGACGTAGTCTCGAAGTTCGTTTTCAAGATTTTTTTGCACCTCCCGGCTGTCGAGCTGTGCGATGGCCTGGTATGCCTCGACCCGGTCCCCTTCTTTGACACCAACCCAGGTGAGTTTACCTGACGTCTGAAATTTGAGCTCTACCGCGCGCGCTGCCTTTGTTTTTCCGGATGAGGCAATGGATTTAGTGAATGTCGTACGCTTGACGACAGCTGTCTGGATAGTAGAGACTGTCTTAGTCGCCTGTTGTTGTTTGGTGTACGCCACCCCCCCACCACCAGCAGCTAATACTCCGACCAAGGCGAGTGTGGCGATTCGTTTTTTAGTCATCATGGAATTTTTGGATAATGGCATTTTTTCCACTTCTTACCTGATCCGCCCTCCTGTCCTTACTTTGCGCCTTTTCAGTACTATTCGTACACGGCGCAAAGAGCGGACTTAGGCGGACTCCGCTATTTTCTATGATATGGTGCATTTATGAGACCACATTTTTTGTATTTAAAGGGTCTCCCTGTTTTCGGATCTATCGCACCGCAGGGGCAGGGATCGTTCCGGCCGAGTTTTTTGGGGGTAATGGGTGATGAGGGATGAGGGATGGGTTGAGGAGTATAAACCTCATTGGTCGGATTAGTCAAATTAGTCAAATTGTCTCGCGGAGCGAGATCCCGCTTCGCGGGAGTAGTATTTGATTGTGGCGGCGCCATCTGTACCTGTACTTTAAAAATTCTATGGACGATTTCGCGGTCTATCGACGCCATGAGCGTTTCGAACATGGAAAACGCTTCGTTTTTATACTCGACAAGCGGATCGCGCTGCCCGTACCCCCGTAGCCCAATCCCCTCCCGGAGATCATCGATTGCATCCAGATGATCCATCCAGAGACTATCGATCACCTGAAGACTCACCCATTTCTCTATCTGGCGCATAACGTCTCCGGTCATTTGATTTTCGCGCGCATCGTACATTTGCCGGGATAGTCCAGTCAAAAACTCCTGTATCTCTGCCCCCATATGAAATCCTTCAAGTTGTACAAGAAGCTGCCTGCCCGAAGCCTCGTCGAAGGGTATAATAGAGATAAAATCAGAAACTATTTTTTCCCTCTCTATGGACGAGTCGGTCGCATACATCCCCACGACCGTGTCAATCTCCTGGGAAATTTTTTCCAGGATCGTTTCTTTTTGACTTTCCCCTGCCAATATCTTCCCCCGGCGTCGATAGATAATCTCCCGCTGTTTATTAAGAACATCATCGTATTCCACAAGATGCTTACGGGAATCAAAATGGAAACCTTCAACTTTCACCTGCGCCTGCTCTATGGCACGGCTGACCATCCCGTGCTCAAGCGGCACGTCTTCGGGAAGCTTAAAAACCGTCATGAGCCGTGCTACCTGATCGCCGCCAAAAAGCCGCATGATGTCATCCTCAAGGGATACATAAAACCTGCTCGATCCAGGGTCTCCCTGCCGTCCGGCGCGGCCCCGCAGCTGATTGTCTATCCGGCGCGATTCGTGCCGCTCACTGCCGATGACATGGAGGCCGCCAAGAGCAACCACCTCATCATGCTTCTCCTGCCACTGTTTTTCCGCAGTCTTCCACGCCGCTAGGCTTTCCATTTCCCAGCGCTCCTTGCGTGATCCGCCCAAAATTATATCGACTCCCCTACCGGCCATATTGGTCGCAACCGTCACTGCGCCCTTTTTTCCGGCATCCGTTATGATCATCGCTTCCCGCAGATGATTTTTGGCGTTAAGCACGTTATGGGGGATGCCCTTCCTTTTGAGGAGGTCACTGATAATTTCGTTTTTATCGATGGACGTCGTACCTACGAGAACCGGCTGGCCGCGTTTGTGATGCTCGATAATATCAGCAGCAATTGCCCCGTATTTTGCCCTCGGCGTCTTATAAACACTGTCGGCAAAATCAGACCGCACCATGGGCTGATGCGTCGGAATCATCACGACGTCCAGTCCATAAATCTTTTTAAATTCCTCGGCTTCGGTGGCAGCCGTCCCGGTCATGCCGGAGAGCTTCTCATACATCCGGAAATAATTCTGCAGGGAGACGGTCGCGAGCGTCCGGCTCTCCTGCTGTATGGAAACTCCTTCTTTAGCCTCAATGGCCTGATGGATGCCTTCGCTGAACCGGCGACCCGTGAGAAGCCGCCCCGTAAATTCATCCACAATGATGACTTGCCCCTCTTTCACGACGTACTCGCGGTCACGGGTAAACAGGGCTCTGGCTTTAAGCGCCGCCTCGATATGATGGACGGTCTCAAAATCCGTCTCATAGATGTTCCCGAGTCCTAACATTTTTTCGATTTTCAATACTCCGTGATCGGTAAGGTGTGCCGTGCGGAGTTTTTCATCGATGATGTAATCCGTTTCGCTGGAAAGTTTATCAACCATCTTGGCGTAGTCGTAGTATTTATGCGTCGCTTCCTGGGCAGGCGCGGAGATGATGTGTGGCGTGCGGGCTTCATCGATGAGCACCGAGTCAACTTCATCGACGATCGCGAAATGGAACTCCCGCTGGGAACGCTGGGACATCTCCGATACCATGTTGTCCCGCAGATAATCAAAACCGAACTCGCTGTTGACGCCATAGGTGATGTCCGCGGCATAAGCTTCTTTGCGCGTCACCGGCCGCAAATGTTTCAAACGCCAGTCCGTCGCCGCCGAATCGACAAACTCCGGATCATACATAAACGATTGCTCGCTGATGATCGCCGAAACGGAAAGTCCGAGCAGATGATACACAGGCCCCATCCATCCGGCATCCCTGCGGGCGAGATAATCATTTACCGTCACGAGGTGAACACCGCGTCCGGAGAGTGCATTGAGGACAAGTGCCGGAGTAGCGGAAAGCGTCTTTCCTTCACCTGTCTTTTGCTCAGAGACCTTTCCTTCATGAAGCGCAATTGACGCGATCATCTGTACGTCGAAATGACGAAGTCCGAGCGTCCTGACGGCAGTTTCCCGTACCAATGCATATACCTGGGGAAGGATATCGTCCACAGATGATGAGCGCGTCATCTGTTCCCGAAGTTCGGTGACCCTTCTTATAAAATCACCATCCTTGAGCTTTTTCGTCTCTTCTTCAAGCGCATTGATGCGCGCCGCAATAGCGCGATACCTGCGGATTTCCTTTTCATTGCTGTCCAGAAGTTTCCCTAAGAAGCCAAACATGAACGTATTTTATCATTTACGGGTGATCGTATCTATCCCAAGATAGGATTGAAGCACTTTGGGGACCCGGATTGATCCGTCTTTCTGTTGGTAATTCTCTAGAATCGCAACCAGAATGCGCGGAGAGGCAATTGCCGTATTGTTGAGCGTATGGCAATAAAGCATCTTGCCGTCTTTGGTCTTATACCGGATTTTGAGCCGCCTCGCCTGGAAATCTCCCATGACGGAATTGCTCATTGTTTCTCCATACGCCTGACGGCCCGGCATCCAGGTCTCAATATCATACTTTTTCACCTGCGGTTCGCCCATATCCCCCGTGCACATCAGAAGGACGCGGTATGGGAGTTCAAGATCCTGAAGAATTTCCTCTGCGTTGGCCAACAACTCCTCATGAAGAGTAAAGGAGTTGTTCATATCGTTGGTTGAAATAATAACTTGTTCAATCTTGTTAAATTGATGGATCCGGTAGACCCCTTTGGTATCTTTTCCATAACTACCCGCCTCGCGCCGAAAACAAGGAGAAAATGCGACAAATTTTTTGGGTAAATCTTTTTCACTCAGGACTTCGTTACTGTAATACGCCGTCACCGGAACTTCTGCAGTCCCCGCTAAATACGCATCGTCTTTTTCTACATGATAGACTTCGTCCCTTCCCCACGGGAACTGGCCATTACCGACGAGGGTAAACTCCTTCACTAAGCTAGGTGCAACGAGTGGCGTGTAACCTTTGCCAATGAGCTTTTGAAATGTATAGAAGAGCACCGCGAACTCCATCTGGGCTGCTTCATTTTTGAGAAAATACGCCCGTCGTCCACCGACTTTGGCTCCCCGCTCAAAATCGATGAGGTCAAGTGACGTTGCAAGCTCAATATGATCTTTGACAGGAAAATCGAAATCAGGTATGCTACCCCACGTTTTTATTTCCTTGTTTCCATGTTCATCTTTCCCGATCGGAACGCTTTTATCCGGTACGTTGGGAACAGTCAGCATGAGCACGTTGAATTCTGCTTCAACCTGCCGCAACTCATCTTCAAGCCCTTTGAGTTCTTGTTTGACCGCCCGACCGGCTTGGCGGCCTTCTTCACTCGTTGTTTTTTCTGTATTGTTGCGCTGAGCGCGGATCGCATCAGTTTTTCCGATGAGCTCACGCCGTTTATCATCTCGCTCAAGTAATGCATCCCAATCAACGACTCGGTTTTTGTTCACCGCGGCCGTCTTACAAAGCTCCAGATTTTCCATGATAAATTTAATATCTAACATGATTACCTCCTATCATACCATCAAAAATCCCCTAACGATATGCTCGTTAGGGGTCATTTATAGACGGTGCCACCCTTATATGCTTATTCCAGCTATCACGGGCATACCCGTTCCGGTTGCAACACCGGAAAGCATCGACAGTTGGAAGCTGTCTCAAGCGCTTTTAACTGTTACCATCGCCATCTACCTTACATTTGTATCCTATACCCCCAAGCATTAAGTTGTCAATAACTTTATTATGATTGGCTTCAATCGATCCAGCGCGCGTTTGCGGTGGTTAAATCGTTCGGTCTCTTCGGGAGTAAGAACCTCATGGTCATAATATTTATCGATCTCCGGCAGAAATAGGAGGGAACGGAACGGAAAACCAGGAGTCCTGTGGTCTGATGGTTTTTCTGCGACAATCCCCCGCGTTTTTTCTTCCACGGTAAATTGTCTACCATCAGGAAATACAAGCGCAAGCACGAGACGAAGCTGTGCCCTTCGCTGCGCTTGGGGTAATCCCCTCAATTTTTCAAGCGTGAAAGCAATCAACTCATCGTCTGTATCTTCCCGATCCCCATGGATCCATCGGTGAGACTTGACCCCGGGCTGCCCGCCGAGCGCATCGATCTCAAATCCACCGTCATCGGCTAGCGTGGGAAGACCTGATTTTTGACAATAATACTTAGCCTTGAGTATCGCGTTTTCTTCAAGTGTTTTCCCTGTCTCTGCCACAACATCAGTGATGCTAACATCTTTAAGTCCAACAAGTTCCAATGGGAGATCTCCTAAAAAACGCTTGATTTCAGCTAGCTTCCCTGGATTAGTGGTCGCAATTAATAGTTTCATAAATCCAAATTTCAAAATCCAAATAACAAATCAAATCCAAAATCCAAAATTCAAACATTACTTCTTTAAGATTGAGGAAAAGATAAGC